>JBFGZM010000006.1:0-24581 GCA_041586815.1 Marinobacterium sp.
CCAGGGTCAGCTGGGCTGTTCCGCCAGTTCTCGCAGGTACTTGAAAAGTTTGCGGGCGCTGGCCGGTGGCTTCTGTTGCTGTGCCTCGCGCTGTGCGTTGCGTATCAGCTGGCGCAGATGCTGGATATCGGCGTGGGGGAAGGCGGCCACGTAGTCGGTCAGATCGTCCGGAGTGCCGTTGATCAGGCGATCGCGCCAGCGCTCCAGACGGTGGAAGTGGGCGTCGTGGGCCTGCTTGCCGGCTTCGAAGCTGTCCAGCGTCTGGCTGATGGCATCGCTGTCAGCCAGGCGCATCAGGCGGCCGATGTACTGCAGCTGACGACGGATGGCTTCACCCTTTTTCAGTCGGCGGCACTCGTCCACCGCTTCGCGCAGGTTTTCGTCCATCGGCACCTTGGCAAGCTGATCCTTGTTCAGGGCAATCAGCTTCTTGCCGAGGTCCTGCAGCGCATTCATCTCGCGCTTGACCTGGCTTTTGCTGACCCACTCTTCGTCCTGGTCAGCGGGGTCGATGGGGTCAAAATCGTCTTCGTTATTCATAGGTCGGTTCTTTAACTGTAAAAGTAGGTGGCCAGTCCGAGGAAGGCGAAGAAGCCTACGACGTCGGTAATGGTGGTGAGCAGAACGCTGCCGGCCAGGGCAGGGTCTATGCCGGCGGCCTTGAGCCCGATGGGCAGCAGCGTGCCGGCCAGAGCGCCGGCGATAAGGTTGATAACGATGGCGGCGGCGATAATGCCACCGATGTAAATATCCTGGAACCAGATGATGGCGACGGCCGCAACGACCGCAGCCCAGAGCAGGCCGTTAAGGGCACCGGCGACCAGCTCGCGGTTGAGCAGCCAGCCGATATTGCTGCGCTCAAGGTGCCCCAGTGCCTGGCCACGAATGACCAGGGTCAGCGTCTGGCTGCCGGCGATGCCGCCCATGGAGGCGACGATCGGCATCAGCACGGCCAGGGCAACGACCTTGTCGATGGTCGCTTCAAACATGCCAATCACCGCCGAGGCGATAAAGGCGGTGAGCAGATTGATGCCCAGCCAGATGGCGCGGTTGCGGGTGGTGCGCAGCAGCGGAGCGAAGGTGTCGGCATCTTCCCCCAGACCCGCCATGCTCATCAGGGAGTGGTCCGCGTCCTCACGGATAACATCAACCACGTCATCGATGGTAATACGGCCCAGAAGGTTGCCCTGTTCGTCCACCACCGGCGCTGACACCAGGTCGTGCTGCTCGAACAGCTGGGCAACTTCGCTATCTGTCATCGTCGCCTCGATGGGCTCGATGTCGGTGGTCATGATTTCGCGCACCATGATGTCCGGGTCTGACACCAGCAATTTTGTCAGCGGCAGAATGCCGATATAGGCGTCCTTGCGGCTGACCACGAACAGACTGTCAGTCATGTCCGGTATTTCCTTGTGGCGGCGAATGTAGCGCAGTGCCGTTTCCACCGTGATGTCCGGCCGGATGGTCACGGTGTCGGTATTCATCAGGCCGCCGGCGGTGTCCTCATCGTAGGACAGGACCTGTTCGACCCGGGTGCGGTTCTGGATATCCATGGTCTGCAGGAGTTCGCGCATGATGCGCTCGGGAAGCTGCTGCAGCAGGTCAGCCATGTCGTCTATATCCAGGCCCTCGGTAATCTCGAGGACTTCCCGGGTTTCCATGCGGCTCAGAATTTCTGCCTGGACGTCGTATCCCAGGTGTTGCAGAACGTCACCTTCCAGGTCCTTGTTGACCAGCCCCCAGAGCAGCTGGCGTTCCCTGGGCGGCGACTTGTCCAGCAGGTGGGCGATCTCCACTGGGCGCATGCTGTTGTTCAGCGTATGGCGCACCTGACGCAGTTCACCGCTGTCCATGGCGGCGTTGAGTCGTTCGATCGGGGAGAGTGGCTCTTTGCTGCTCATGGGATCCTTGCGCTGCACGAAGGCGGGTGAGGAACGGGAAAAGGGATGCGTTTTTCCCGGGATTCTGTATTTGGCGACTCAGGCACCGCGGCCGGGCCGGGAAGACGACAGTATACCGGAATCACGGAGCGGGTATCAGCGGGGGATCAGGTTGAGCGAGGAGCAAAAGCAGCTTTTTATTCGGCTTTTTACTCGCCTTCGCCAAAATAGTCTTCGATAAGGGCCGTCACGGCATCAATGGCCGCCTGCTCGTCTTCGCCCTCGGCGCGGATCAGCAATTCTGTGCCCTTGCTGGCAGCGAGCATCATGACAGACATGATGCTTTTGCCGTCAACCTCGCGACCGTCCTTGTTGATGCGAATCTGGCTGGAGAACTTGCCAGTCGTGCCGATCAGTTTGGCGGCAGCGCGAGCGTGGAGTCCCAGCTTGTTTATTATGGTGACGTGTTTTTCGATCATGCCGGGGTCTGTCCTCGATCAATATGTCCTCCTGTCCCGCGGCTAGTTCAGCTCGCGGTGACGAACATGCACATTATCCACAGACCGCCGGAAATGGCCAGCAAGTTGCTCGGCGATGAAGACCGAGCGGTGTTGCCCGCCGGTACAGCCGATGCCGATGGTGATATAGCTGCGGTTGTTGCTTTTGAAACGCGGCAGCCACTTGGCGATAAAGTCGCGGATATCGCCGGTCATTTCCGCAACTTCCGGCGCCTGTTCGAGAAAACTGATCACGGGGCCGTCAAGACCGGTGAAGCCGCGAAGCTCCGGAATCCAGAACGGGTTGGGCAGCACCCGGACATCAAAGGTAAAGTCGACATCCAGCGGCACGCCATGCTTGAATCCGAAGGATTCGAACTGTACCGAAATCTGCTGCTCGGTGCGCTGGGATACGCGCAGCTTGATGCTGTCGCGCAGGTCATAGAGTTTCAGCCGTGTCGTGTCGATACGCAGGTCCGCCATGTTGGCGATAGGCTCAAGCAGCAGCCGCTCGTTCTCGATCGACTGTTGCAGGCCTGTGTTCTCGCCGGACAGCGGGTGCTTGCGCCTTGTGGCACTGTAGCGCTTGAGCAGGGTTGGATCCGATGCGTCCAGATACAAAACCTCGGTATTGACCTCGGCGTAGCGGGTGCGCAGGCTTTTCAGCAGCCTGGGGAATTGACGCAAATTGCTCAGCAGGTTGCGGGCGTCAATGCTGACCGCCAGTTTTTCCGGTGGTGCCGGGTCCTTCAGCATCTGTTCGATCAGGCTGGGCAGCAGCAGTGCTGGCAGGTTGTCGATGCAGTAGAAGTCGACGTCCTCCAGTGCCTGCAGTGCGGTGCTTTTGCCTGAGCCCGACAGACCGCTGATGACAACGAGTTTCATGCCGGTGCCATCAGGGTCTGGATTGCGCGAAGGCGTGTCGGGGAAGTGACCATGGGGTGGATGTGCTCAGTGCTCTGCCAGTTGCAAAGCCGTGTCGAATAGCGCCTGGTCGGAGGTTGTGTCGCGAAGTGCCGCCAATACTTCTGCACGACTGAAAAGCTCAGCCAGCATTGCCAGGGTTTGCAGGTGATCTTCGGTGGCTTCAGAGGGCACCAGCAGTACAAACAGCAGGTCGACCGGCTGGTTGTCGATGGCATCGAAATCGATGGGCTCAGCGAGCTTGACCATCATGCCGGTAGCCTGGGTGGCATTTTCAAGCCGGCAGTGGGGGATGGCGATGCCGCTGCCGATCCCGGTGCTGCCGAGGCGTTCACGGCCTATCAGGCCGCTGAAAATTTCTTCAGCGGCCAGCCCTTGTGCCTGCTCGGCGATCAGTTTACTGGCAGTTTCCAGTACGCGTTTTTTGCTGCCCCCATCCAGGTTGCAGAATGTAAGGGCGGGGGTCAGCAGTTCATGCAGATACATGGGCGTATTCGTTTACCGTTATTTGTGGTTTTTGGTTTTTTCTTTGTGCTTGATGATTTGACGGTCAAGCTTGTCGGTCAGGCCATCAATCGCGGCGTACATGTCTTCGTGTTCGTGAGTCGCAAACAACTTGCCTCCTGCAAGATGGACATCGGCCTCCGCCTGCTGGCGCAGTTTTTCCACACTCAGGGTAACCTGGACGTTGGTAATGTTGTCGAAGTGCCGTTCTAGCTTGCCGAATTTACTATGTACATACTCGTGCAGTGCATCGGTGAGTTCTACGTGATGTCCTGTGATGTTGATCTGCATAGTTTTCTCCTAGTCAACAGCGGCGAAAGATCGCCTTGTTTGCATCTCAATTAAACCAGACGCTTGCGCTCATTAGAAGGTGCAATATTCATTGCTTCACGGTATTTCGCCACAGTGCGCCTGGCGACCTTGAAACCCTGCTCGTCCAGTAGCTGGGCAATCTTGCTGTCGCTCAGCGGTTTGATGCTGCTTTCTGCTGCCACCAGGCGTTTTATCAGGGCGCGGATGGCGGTGGAAGAGGCGGCGCCGCCATCGCTGGTACCCACGTGGCTGGAGAAAAAATACTTCAGCTCGAAGATGCCCCGCGGCGTGTGCATGTACTTTTGCGTGGTTACCCGGGAGATGGTGGATTCGTGCATCTCGACGGCTTCGGCGATGTCGTGCAGGACCAGCGGCTGCATGGCCTCGTCGCCCTGTTCCAGAAACCCCTCCTGACGGGCGACAATTTCCCGGGACACCTTCAGCAGGGTCTCGTTGCGGCTCTGCAGGCTCTTGATGAACCAGCGGGCTTCCTGCAGGTGGTTCTTCAGGTAGGTGTTGTCGGAGCTGTTGTCGGCGCGCCTGATCAGGTCAGAGTACTGGGTGTTGATGCGCAGGCGCGGCGCCGTATCGGGATTGAGGGCGACGGTCCAGAAGCCCTTGACCTTGCTCACCACGACATCGGGGATGACGTACTCCGCCGTACTGGCGGTGATGCTGGCACCGGGCTGTGGGTTCAGGCTTTGAATCAGCAGGATGACTTCCTGCAACTGGTGTTCCTTGAGCCGGGTTCGGCGGAGCAGCTGTTTGTAATCCCGGCTGCCCAGCAGCTGGATGAATTCGCTGACCACGCGAATGGCTTCCTTGCGCCAGGGGGTCGACTCCGGCAGCTGGCGCAGCTGTATGGCCAGGCACTCGCCGAGATCCCGGCCGCCGACTCCGGCGGGGTCAAACTGCTGAATGCGGTGCAGTACGGCTTCGATATCTTCGGGCTCTACATCTTCGAAATCATCCGGGTTTTCCTGCTTGAAGTGCTCCAGCAATTCATCCAGGGAGATACGCAGATAGCCGTTGGCATCGATACCATCGACAATGCCGGTGGCAATAAACCGGTCCAGGTCACTCATGGGGGTCAGGTTGAGCTGCCATTCCAGGTGATCCTGCAGTGTTTCCTCGGTGGTGTCGTTTGACTCCATGGTGCCGTCATCGTCGCGGGCCGGACCGCTGGGCTGACTGCTCTGGAAGGTGTCGTCCCAGGAGCTGTCGGTACCGAGTTCTTCGGGAATGTCGTCATTCCACTTGTCTTCAGCCTGGGGGCTGTCATCACTGTCACTGTTTTCAGCACTGGCCCGGTCGCGCTCGGTTTCGCCGGTTTTTTGCGGGGCTTCGGAATTCTGATGCTCGTTGTAGTCGCTGTCCGGTGCGTCGTCATGCTCATCGTCCGAGGATTCGAGCATGGGGTTGTTCTCGAGAGCTTCCTGGATTTCCTGCTGCAGATCGAGTGTCGACAGCTGCAGCAGGCGTATGGCCTGCTGCAGCTGGGGCGTCATGGTCAGGTGCTGACCAATTTTGAGGTGGAGCCCTTGCTTCATAGAAAGACTGCGTTATCTGTGAGAATGGGTCGAGTTGCTGTGCATTATATGCCTATCCGTCGCCTGCGTGCGCCGTCTATCGGTCTAACAGGTCGGTGAATGTCTGCCCGCAGGCAGATACAGCGCTAATAAAGCCCGGCTGGCGCCTTAAAGTCTGAACTGTTCGCCCAGGTATGCGGTCTTGACCTGCTCATTGGCGATAATGTCGGCTGGCGTGCCTTCAGCCAGAATGCCGCCTTCGCTGACTATGTAAGCGCGCTCGCAGATGTCGAGGGTTTCGCGCACATTATGATCGGTGATCAGAATGCCGATGCCCTTGGTCTGCAGGTGCCGGATGGTTTTCTTGATATCGTTGACCGAGATCGGGTCGACCCCCGCAAAGGGTTCGTCGAGCAGGATAAAGGTCGGTTCCGTGGCCAGGCAGCGGGCGATTTCGACGCGGCGGCGCTCTCCGCCGGACAGGGCCATGCCAAGGCTGTCGCGAATATGCACGATATGAAATTCCTCCAGCAGCTGCTCGAGGCGCTTCTCGCGGCCGGCGCGGTCCAGATCCTTGCGTGTCTCGAGGATGGCCATCAGGTTGTCGTGTACGCTGAGCTTGCGAAAGATGGACGCTTCCTGGGGCAGGTAGCCCAGACCCTGGCGAGCGCGGCCGTGCATCGGCAGCGCGGTGATATCCTTGTCGTTAAGCAGCACCTGACCCTGGTCGGCATTCACCAGCCCGACAATCATGTAGAAGCAGGTGGTCTTGCCGGCGCCGTTGGGGCCCAGCAGGCCAGTGATCTGGCCGCTTTTGAGACGCAGTGACACATCCCGGACAACGGCGCGGCCCTTGTAGCTTTTGGCAAGCTGACGCGCTTCCAGTGTGCTGGTCATTGAGCGGCCCCTTTGGGCTGGATAACCATCTGTACACGGCCCTGGCCACCCTCGCCACTGAAGGCGTTAACCAGAGACTTGTCCAGGTTGTAGACGATCTTCTGACCGGTAAAGGTATCTTTCTGCTGCACCACCCGGGCCTGGCCCGTAATGGTTATCTCCTGGCGGTTGACCTGATAGTCCATGCGCTCGCCATAGGCATTGGTAACCGGCTTGTCCTTGGCCGCCTGCTGCTGGAACTTGACGTCGCCGGTGGCCAGAATGCGGCTGACGCCGGACTCGTTGCGGTGCAGATCAACGCTGCGGGCATTTATTTTCAGTGTGCCCTGGGCGATCTCGACATTGCCGCTGTAGGTGGTGATGCCGGTGTTGTCGTCGATGGTCGCCGTATCCGCGCTGACGTGGATCGGTTGATTGCGATCGCTCGGCAAAGCCAGACTGGTGCCGGACATGCTCAGGGACAGCAGGGCTGCCAGCCAGAGGCGGGTATTATTTGGTTTCATAGCGTCCCTCGACATCGGACAGTAACTCGACTTGGCGGGTGTTCAGGTAAGCCTTCATGCCGTTGGCCCGGGTTTCTCCTCCCTGGCTGTACAGCGTGACGGCGGTGTCGGTTTCGATATATTGCTGCGATGGCATCAGGCTCAGGGTCTGGGTTTCCAGTCGCAGCGGTGCAGCATTGGCGGACTGGCTCAGTACCTTGACGGCTCCATTGAGGGTGACCTGTTCATCGCTGTCCAGCATCAGTCCCTGTTCGGCGCTGATCAGCACCTCGTCACGGGTTTCGTTGCGAAACAGCACGATGTCCGGTGCCTGGGCCCTGAGCTCGCCAGGTCCCGGGTAGTGCTCCAGTTGCGGTGAGCGCAGTTCCTGGTGCAGCTCCCCCCTGGCGTCAAACTCGCGGATGGTGGCATCGCGCAGATAATAGTCGGTGTCGGCGGCACCTGGGGCGATGTCTGGCGCATGCGTTTCGGTCGGCGCATGGCCAGCGCCCCAGTACAGCAGTATCGGCGCCAGCAGGGCCGTGGCGAGAACAAGGCGCGTCCGGCTGCTCAGCATGGTCTAGAGGTACTCGCTGACAAGTGATTCGAGCTGGCCGCGGGCGCTGAGAATCTGCTCGCAGAACTCCCGCCCGGCGCCAGCACCACCGGCACGCTGGGTGCACCAGTGAGCATGTTCCAGCATCAGCGGGTGGCCGTTGGGGACGGTGGCGCCAAAGGCGACGGCACGAATGGCCCCCAGGTCCGGCCAGTCATCGCCGATATAGGCCGTTGTGTCGCTGTCGTGTGCGGTTTGTGCCCAGATTTCCTTCAGCGCAACCAGCTTGTCTTCCCGGCCCTGCAGCAGGTGGGTAATGCCCAGCGCCTTGGCGCGCATTTCCACCTGGGGCGAGCGGCGTCCGGTGATGATCGCCGTCTCGATACCGGCCTGCTGTAACAGCTTGATGCCAAGACCGTCCAGTGTATTGAAGCTTTTCACTTCAGTGCCGTCGGGCAGGAAGTTGAGATGGCCATCGGTCAGAACACCATCAACGTCAAATACTGCCAGAGTGACCTGGCGCAGTCGCGCGATCAGTTCGGAAGGCAAGGAGGCTGAGGGATTATAAGCGCTCATCAGATCACTCCTGCCTTGAGCATGTCGTGCATGTTCAGGGCACCGACGGGGCGGCGGTGCTCATCCACGACCAGCAGGGCATTGATCTGGCGGGACTGCATGACCTGCAAGGCTTCGGCAGCGAGGATGCCGGCGGCAACCGTGGTGCAGTTCGGCGTCATGACGTCGCTAATGGGGGTGTGTTTCAGGTCGATGTCCCGATCCAGGGTGCGGCGCAGGTCGCCGTCGGTGAACAGGCCGCACAGGCAGCCGTCGCTGTCGGTCACGGCCGTCATGCCCAGGCGCTTGCGGGTGACTTCCAGCAGCGCCTTGTTGATGGGCGTGTCGCTGCTGACGCAGGGGATATCGGCGCCGGTATGCATCAGGTCGCTGACCTTGAGCAGCAGGCGACGGCCCAGGCTGCCGCCGGGGTGGGAGAATGCAAAGTCTTCGGCGCTGAAGCCACGGGCTTCCAGCAGGGCGATGGCCAGGGCGTCACCCATTACCAGCTGCGCCGTGGTGCTGGAGGTCGGAGCCAGGCCCAGCGGGCAGGCTTCACGTTCGACGCCGATATGCAGGCTGGCGTCCGAGGCTTTGGCCATGGTGGAATTCGGGTTGGCAGTGATGCTGATCAGCGGGGCATTCATGCGCTTGATCAGGGGCAGAATGGTGACGACTTCTGAGGTTTCGCCGGAGTTGGACAGGGCGATGACCACATCCTTGCCGGTAATCATGCCCATATCGCCATGGCTGGCTTCCCCCGGGTGAACAAAGAATGCCGGGGTGCCGGTGCTGGCGAGCGTTGCAGCGATCTTGTTGCCGATGTGACCGGATTTGCCCATGCCGGTTACGATCACGCGGCCCTCGCAGGCCAGCAGGAGGTCGCAGGCGCGAGTGAAATCGCCATTCAGGTGATTCAGAAGGTCGGATACAGCATCACGCTCCAGTTCGATGGTGCGGCGTGCGGTGCTGAGATAGTCGAAGGTTTCGCTCATCGAATTCGGCCTTGCGGGTTGTTAAGTGGTCGTGGCTGACAAAAAGTACGCACAGTGTACAGCAGTGCCGGGATTTCGGCACAGGGCTGCGACGGACAGCCTCAGGCGATACTGCTGAATCAGCGCTGCGTGACAGCGTCCAGGCGGGCGGGTTGTCCGCGCCGGGGATCTATTAGAACAGAATGAGAAGTCGGTGCAAACTTGGCGCCTAAATTCGGCAGTTGCAGGGGGTAAACTGCAAGTAAAATTTCCGGTTTCTACGCCGCAATGATATATTTCAGCCTTTTAATCTGCCAGGGCGGAATCCACGGCAGGCTCAAGGCCGACCTGCTGCTTCATATATGGAAAACATCGAAGATTTCACAATCAATATCAGTAACCTGAGTTTCTCCCGTGGCGAACGCTCCATCTTCCGTAATCTGAGCATGCAGATTCCGCGCGGCAAGATTACGGCGATCATGGGGCCCTCCGGAACCGGTAAAACCACGTTGCTGAAACTGATCGGCGGCCAGTTGCTGCCCGACGCCGGGCGCATTGAGCTTGAGGGTGAGAATATTCCCACCCTGTCGCGGGCAGACCTGTTTGAAGTGCGCTCGCGCATGGGCATGCTGTTCCAGAGCGGCGCGCTCTTTACTGACATGACGGTGTTCGAGAACGTTGCCTTTCCGCTGCGTGTGCATACGGACCTGCCCGAGGACATGATCCGCGATGTGGTGCTTATGAAGCTGCAGGCGGTGGGGCTGCGCGGGGCTCAGGGGCTGATGCCCAGCGAACTGTCCGGTGGCATGGCGCGGCGGGTGGCGCTGGCACGGGCCATTGTGCTCGATCCTCATATCGTCATGTATGACGAGCCCTTCACCGGCCAGGACCCCATTGCCATGGGAGTGCTGGTAAACCTGATACGTCGACTGAACCAGGTGCTGGGGCATACCAGCATTATCGTTTCACATGACATTCAGGAAACTCTGGGTATAGCTGATTACATCTATCTGGTGTCGGGTGGTTCTGTCATCGCCAGTGGTACGCCAGCCGAGCTCAGGGCCGATGAGTCCGAACAGGTGAAACAGTTTATGCACGGGCTGCCGGATGGCCCGGTAGCATTCCATTTTCCGGCCGGTGACTACCAGGCCGAACTGATGAAAGGGTCGTAACGGATGCTGGATCGCCTTCAGGCGCTGGGCCATATCGGACTGGAAGGGCTGTCTGCCCTGGGACGCTCCGGGTCGCTGCTGGCGCATGCATTAATCGCGCGCCCTCAACCTGCATTAATGTTTCCGCTGCTGCTGAAACAAATTTATTTCGTGGGCGTGCTGTCGCTGGTTATCATTCTGGTGTCAGGCGCCTTTATCGGCATGGTTCTGGGCCTGCAGGGCTACACCATTCTGGTCAGCTACGGGTCGGAGCAGGCCGTCGGCCAGATGGTCGCACTGAGCCTGGTGCGTGAACTGGGGCCCGTTGTCACGGCATTGCTGTTTGCCGGTCGTGCCGGGTCTGCGCTCACCGCTGAAATTGGCCTGATGAAGGCCACGGAGCAACTGTCCAGTCTGGAGATGATAGGAGTTGACCCCTATCGGCGCATTATCGCGCCACGTTTCTGGGCCGGTTTTATTTGTCTGCCAATCCTGGCAGCCATTTTCTCAACCGTTGGTGTCTGGGGCGGAGCCCTGGTAAGCATTGACTGGCTGGGGATCTATGAGGGTTCTTTCTGGGCCAATATGCAGCAGTCGGTGGACTTCTATGACGATGTCCTCAATGGTCTGATCAAGGCGGTGGTATTCGGTTTCGTGGTGACCTGGGTAGCGGTATACCAGGGATATGACTGTGTGCCGACCTCCGAGGGAATCAGCCAGGCGACAACGCGTACCGTGGTGTATGCGTCGCTGTGGGTACTGGGGCTCGATTTTATTCTCACCGCTTTGATGTTTGGAGATTTGTAACATGCGTACGAGGGTGGTGGAGATCAGTGTCGGCGGTTTCATGCTGACAGGGATCCTGGCATTGATTCTTCTGGCACTGAATGTCAGCGGGTTGAAGGTGTCAGACAGCGGGAGCAGCTATCGTGTGCTGGCGCGGTTCGAGAATATCGGCGGACTGGCGCCCCGGGCCAAGGTGACGCTGTCCGGTGTCCAGGTCGGTCAGGTGCGGTCTATTACCATCGATGAGCGTCTGCTGATGGCGGTGGTCGAAATGGATATCAACGGGTCTGTGGATTACCTGAGTCGTGACAGCTCGGCGCAGATACTGACGGCGGGCCTGCTGGGCGAGCAGTATATCGGCATTATTCCGGGCGCCGATGATGAAATGCTCAGGGATGGTGATGCCCTCGAGGATACCCAGTCGGCTCTGGTGCTGGAGAATCTGGTAAGCAAATTCCTGTTCAACAAGGTCAGTGAGTGAGGTTCGTCATGAAACAAATGCTAACAAGTGCTGCGTTGATGCTTTCATTGCTGCTGTCGACGCTGCCGGCACAGGCCAGTTGGGATGCCGCCAGCGGCGTGGTTGAAAAAGTGACCCAGGACATGGTAACGCTGCTGGAAGAGGGCGTGGACATCAATGATGATGCGTCACTCAGTGCTGCCATGGGACGGGTTGAGCAGCGTCTGGAGGGTGTGGTTGATTTCGATTACATCTCGCAGCGTGTGATGGGCAAGTTTTACCGTCGCGCCAATGATGCCGAGCGTGCTCATTTTGCCGCAGTCTTCAAGCACACCATGGTCAAGACGTATACCAAGGCCCTGGCCGGTTTCGAAATCGCCCGCGTAGAGGTTGCCGCTCAGGGGCCTGAAAGCCCGGAGCCCGACAAGCAGGTCGTGACGCTGGATGTTTACTCCGGCAACGGTACCAAGTACAGCCTGGTCAACTACATGCTGGAACGTGATGGTTCATGGCAGCTGGTGAACGTGATCCTGGATGGTATCAATCTGCGTCTGACATTCGGCAACCAGTTTGCTGACCTGGCTGAACGCAACAATGGCAATATCCAGCAGGTCATCGACAGCTGGGAAAGCCAGGTTGACAACCGGGTGGCCAAATCCGGGGGTAGCTGATGCAGGCCTCTGTCGAAGTGCGAGCCGTCGATGAGGTGGCGCTAAGTGGTGATCTGCGATTTTCGACTGTTGCCGAAGTGCGCGAACGCCTCGAGCGCCTTATCGCGACGGGGGAGTCTTTCTGTGTCGTGGATTTTTCCGCTGTCGGCAGTGTAGACAGCGCCGCACTGTCTCTCTGGCTGTGCTGCCAGCGCGAGGCGCAGGAGCGCAATATCGAGCTGCAGGCGCGCCATGTGCCCGAGGATCTGCTGTCCATCGCCCGCCTGGTGGGGCTGGGGCATCTGTTCAACGTGCCGGATGCCGCCTTGGCGGTCAGCGACTGACGGACAGCGCAGCTGATGTGCTGATAAAGGGGCGCCCTTGTCCGGCGTCGCGTTTTGGTCATCATTCGGCTATTATTCGCCGCCTGTTTTGATTTGAAGAATGAGTGTTGGAGAGCGGTATGCAAGCGCAAGAAGTAAAGCAGATTATTGAATCTCAGCTTGAGGGCTGCAGTGTCTATCCCGCTGGTGAAGGCTGTGATTTCCAGGTAACCGTCGTGGGTGACCTTTTTGCCGGCCTCACGCCGGTAAAAAAACAGCAGCTCGTCTACCAGTGCCTGCAGCAGCATATCGCCAGCGGCGCCATTCATGCGCTGACCATCAAGACCTACACCCCGGAACAGTGGCTGACGCTGCAATCCTAAGCCGTCTTTAACGACAGGATACCTGATGGAAAAGTTCAAGATTGAAGGCGGCGTCACCCTGAATGGTGAGGTCCGCATTTCGGGTGCCAAAAATGCAGCTCTGCCCATTCTGGCCTCGGCCCTGCTGGCCGACGGGCCGGTTCATCTCAGTAATCTGCCTCATCTGAATGACGTCACCACCATGCTGGAGCTGTTGCGTCGCATGGGGGTGGAAGTGGTTGCCGATGACAACCTGAATGTTCATATCGATGCTCGTACGATTCGCGAGTATCACGCGCCCTACGACCTGGTGAAAACCATGCGCGCCTCGATTCTGGTGCTGGGCCCCATGCTGGCACACTTTGGCGAGGCCCAGGTGTCACTGCCGGGGGGCTGTGCCATTGGCAGCCGGCCGGTGGATCAGCACATTCGAGGTCTGCAGGCCATGGGTGCCGAAGTGCTGGTGGAAGAGGGCTATATCCATGCGCGCAGTAATGGCCGTCTGAAGGGTGCCCGGGTGTTTTTCGACATGGTGACGGTGACCGGCACCGAGAATATTCTCATGGCCGCGGCGCTGGCCGAAGGCGAAACCATTCTTGAAAATGCCGCCCGCGAACCGGAAGTTGTGGATCTTGCCAACTGCCTGATCGCCATGGGTGCGAAAATTACCGGCCATGGCACGGATACCATTCGGGTGCAGGGAGTGGAATCCCTGGCCGGCGGCAGCTATTCGGTACTGCCAGACCGTATTGAAACCGGCACCTTTCTGGTGGCGGCGGCGGCGACCGGTGGCCGGGTGCGCTGCACCCATACGCGTCCGGACACGCTGGATGCGGTGCTGCAGAAACTTACCGAAGCGGGTGCAGAAATCACCACCGGCGAGGACTGGATCGAACTCGACATGAAAGGGCGCCGGCCCAGGGCCGTGAGCATCACCACGGCGCCCTATCCCGCCTTTCCGACAGACATGCAGGCGCAGTTTGCGGCCATGAACGTGGTGGCCCAGGGTGTCAGTCAGATTCGCGAAACCATATTTGAAAACCGCTTCATGCACATGCAGGAGATGATCCGCATGGGTGCCCGCATCACCATCGATGGTCACAATGCGATGATCGAAGGCGTTGAGAAGCTGCAGGGTGCACCGGTGATGGCAACAGATCTGCGGGCTTCGGCCAGCCTGGTGATAGCCGCACTGACGGCGACCGGCGATACGCTGATCGATCGCATCTATCACATTGACCGCGGCTACGAGCACATCGAAGAAAAGATGCGCTTGCTGGGTGCTCACATCGTGCGTGTCGCGGGTAAGGGGACACAGTAGAATTATGACTCAACCTTTGACCATTGCGCTTTCCAAGGGGCGTATTCTGAAAGAAACCCTGCCGCTGCTTGAGGCGGCGGGTATTGTGCCGGCCGAAGATATTTTCAGCAGCCGCAAACTGATTTTCGATACCAACCAGGCGCATGTGAAGCTGGTGGTCATCCGCGCTACCGACGTGCCGACCTATGTCGAGTATGGCGGTGCCGACATGGGAATTTCCGGCAAGGATGTACTGCTGGAGCATGGTGGCGAAGGGCTCTACGAGCCATTGGATCTTGAAATTGCCAGTTGCAAACTGATGACCGCGGGTCTGGTGAAGCCGGCACCGGTGAAGGGCCGTCTGCGCATCGCCACCAAATTCGTCAATCTGACGCGGGAGTATTTTGCGCGCCAGGGCGTGCAGGTCGATATCATCAAGCTCTACGGCGCCATGGAGCTGGCGCCGATCATGGGGCTGGCGGATCAGATTGTGGACATCGTCGATACTGGCAACACGCTGCGCGCCAATGGTCTGGAGCCGCTGGAACTGATCGCTCCGATCAGCTCGCGACTGGTGGTTGGCCAGGCATCGATGAAAATGAAATATGACCAGATACAGCCGATTGTCGACAGCATGTCGCAGGCTGTTGCGGCGCGGCGCGGGGCTTAAGCAATGTCGGAACTGAATATTCAGCGCCTGGATGCAGGCGCGGCTGACTTTGATGCGTCCCTGCAGCGCTTGCTGGCCTGGGAGTCGGTGTCAGATACCGGCGTTAATGCCACGGTAGATGAAATCCTCGCGCGGGTACGCAGTGAAGGCGATGCGGCGGTGGTGGAATACAGCAATCGCTTTGATCGCCTGAACGTTGCATCCATGGCGGAGCTGGAGCTGAGTTCCGAGCGGCTGCAGCAGGCGCTGGACGGGCTGCCCCAGGCTCAGCGCAGTGCGCTGGAAGAGGCAGCGCTGCGCGTGCGGGATTACCACGAGCGTCAGAAGAGCGACTCCTGGAGCTATACCGAAGCCGACGGCACCATGCTGGGTCAGAAAGTGACCCCCATGGACCGGGTGGGCATTTATGTGCCCGGTGGCAAGGCCTCCTACCCGTCCTCGGTGCTGATGAATGCGCTGCCGGCCAAGGTGGCCGGTGTCGGCGAAATCATCATGGTGGTTCCCACGCCCGGTGGCGAACTTAACGAACTGGTGCTGGCGGCGGCGGCGCTGGCCGGCGTTGACCGGGTGTTCTGTATCGGTGGCGCCCAGGCCGTTGCGGCGCTGGCTTATGGTACCGCGACGGTGCCCCGGGTCGACAAGATTGTAGGCCCTGGGAATATCTTCGTGGCCACCGCCAAGCGTGCGGTGTTCGGCGTAGTGGGTATCGACATGATCGCGGGCCCGTCGGAAATCCTGGTGGTCTGTGATGGCAGCACCGACCCTGACTGGATCGCCATGGATCTGTTCTCCCAGGCCGAGCATGACGAAGATGCGCAGTCAATTCTGGTGTGTCCGGATAGCGCTTACCTGGATCGGGTCGAACAGAGCATTCTGCGGCTGCTGCCCACCATGGAGCGGCGCGAGATTATTGAAGTGTCGCTGCGCAACCGAGCTGCATTGATTCATGTCCAGAATATGGAGCAGGCAGTCGAGGTGGCCAACCGAATCGCACCGGAGCATCTTGAGCTGGCAGTAGAAAACCCCGAGGCCCTGGTGCCGGATATTCGCCACGCAGGTGCCATCTTTATGGGGCATTACACGGCCGAAGCCCTGGGTGACTACTGTGCTGGCCCCAACCATGTACTGCCGACGTCCGGCACGGCACGGTTTTCGTCACCGCTGGGGGTGTATGACTTCCAGAAACGCTCGTCGCTGATTCAGTTCTCGGCCGATGGCGCCTCCAAGCTGGGGGCGGTAGCGTCCATTTTGGCTCGCGGTGAAGGGCTCACGGCCCACGCCCGCTCCGCCGAGTACCGTATCAAGCAGGACTGAGTATCTTAAAGTCGGCAGCCGCCGCATATTGTGGGAGCCCGCTCTGCGGGCGAATGCTTTGGTAATACAAAGCTTCGCCCGCAGGGCGGGCTTCCGCGTTTTTAGCGTTCGTCTTCCTGTGGACGTTCCCCGATCTGTACCCTGAGCTGCATTGTCGTGCCATTGCGCAGTATATCGATGCTGGCGGTCTGGCCGGGCTTGAAAGTGGCGATGCGGTTCATCGATGCACGGCTGTCGCTGATGGAGTCACCGTTGATGGCGGTCATGATATCGCCCGGTTGCAGGCCTGCCAGGTGGGCCGGGCCATTGCGAAAGATGCCAGCGATGATCAGCCCCTGGGCGCTGTCGAGCCCGAAGCTTTCCGCCAGGCGCGGCGTCAGCTCCTGTACTTCCACACCAATCCAGCCCCGTATCACGCGCTGGTGTTCGATCAGGTCCTGCATGACCTGGCGCGCCAGGTTCGATGGAATGGCGAAACCGATGCCCTGGGAGCCGCCGGACTTGGAGAAGATGGCCGAGTTGATACCGATCAGGTTGCCGTGGGCATCAATCAGTGCGCCGCCGGAGTTGCCGGGGTTGATCGCAGCGTCGGTCTGTATGAAGTCTTCATAGGTGTTAAGTCCCAGGCTGTTTCGCCCGGTTGCACTGATGATGCCCATGGTCACGGTCTGGCCGACCCCAAAGGGGTTGCCAATGGCCAGCACCACATCCCCGACGCGCAGGGCTTCGGAGGAGGTGAGGGAAATGCTCGGCAGGTCGGGCAGCTGGATCTTCAGAATCGCGAGGTCCGTTTCCGGGTCTGTGCCGATGACCTGGGCCTGGGTTTCACGGCCGTCACGCAGGGCGACCAGCACGCTGTCGGCATTGGTGATGACATGGTTGTTGGTGACGATATAGCCCTGGGCGCTGAGAATAACGCCGGAGCCCAGGCTCGACTCGATACGTTCACGCTGTGGCTGGTTGCCAGAGCCAAAGTAGTTGCGGAAGAAGGGGTCGTCGCGCAGCGCATTCTCCTGTGATTTCACCAGAGTGCGAGTGTAAATGTTGACGACGGCAGGCGCTGCGGTAGCCACCGCACTGGCATAGGACACCGGGCCGCTTCCCAGATTCGGGACTTCAGATGGGCGAGGCTGGGCTTCGCGAATCTCGACGGTGGTGACCTGGGGGCTGAGCAAATCCGGAAACAGCTGCAGGATCACCAGCGCCGCCAGAATGCCGGTAATGATCGGCCATATCAGATAGGAAGATTTTCGCATGCTGAGCCCGGGTGATTGTGCCATGAAATCATGCAATTATACGGCTAGTGGTGAGCTGATGTGAAATACGGAATCATAAGTGCATGTCTATCGAACTGAATGAGCTGGTGCGTTACTGCGATACGTTGCTGCAAAGCAACACTATTACTGATTACTGCCCCAACGGGCTCCAGGTTGAAGGTCGGGTACAGGTACGGCGCATCCTCTGTGGTGTCACGGCCAGCCAGGCGTTGCTGGATGAAGCCGTCGCCTGGGAGGCCGATCTGGTGCTGGTGCACCACGGCTATTTCTGGAAAGGCGAGGATAGCCGCATTCGGGGGATCAAGAAGCGTCGTCTGGCGACGCTGCTGCAGCATGACATCAGCCTGCTGGCCTATCATCTGCCGCTGGATGTGCATGCTGTACATGGCAATAATGTGCAGTTGGCCGCACGCCTTGGTCTGGACGTCGAGGGCTCTCTGGAGCCTGGCAACCCCCGCTCGGTCGGGCTGGCGGGTCGTCTCGACACGCCGCTGAGCCTGGGCGAGTTTTGCGCCCATGTGGCCAGGGTGCTGGGGCGTGAGCCGCAGTGTATTGCTGGCGGAGACAAGCTGATTGAGCGTATCGGCTGGTGTACGGGGGCTGCCCAGGGGTATATAGAGCAGGCCGCAGAGCTCGGGCTGGATGCCTACCTGTCAGGGGAAATTTCCGAGCCCACGGTACATAGTGCGCGCGAGCATGGTGTGCATTACATCGCCGCCGGACATCACGCCACCGAGCGCTACGGCGTACAGTCGCTGGGGGCGCACCTGGCGCAGCATTTTGGTCTGCAATGGCGTTTCGCTGATATCGACAACCCGGTTTGATGCATTTGCGGGGTGCCTGTTGCTGCGATTGCAGCGATGCTCGGTGGGGACAGAAAGACAGCGGCGCGGCGCTGCGTTCAAGGGATGCAGGCGCCGCGCAGGCTCTGTTGTGTTCAAGCCATAGTGTCAGGCCTCGGTCTTGGCCGGTTTTGTCGGCTTTTCAGCATTTTCCTTTTCTTTCTTCGCTTTTTCCCGCTCTTTCAGCGCGGCCAGTTCGGCCGGCGTGCTGAGCGACTCGTCGTCATCGTTCTCGTCGTCATCGCTATCAAGGCCGTAGGCTTCGGACAGCATGCCTTTCTCGTTGCTGGACTTGGCCGCATAGTCCCGTGGCGGTTCGGGTACTTTCTCGGCTTCATCGTTGGGTACGACATCGGTCACGACCGGGATCGGGGCCTCAGGGGCGGCTGTCAGCTTGGCCTGCATGCTTTCCTTCAGGGCCAGGCTTGCGGTGTCGCCCTCGCACAGTGACTGGGCACCGCTTGCCAGGTGCTGGTGCACATCCTTGTAGGTGTTGGTGAGCTGATTGACCAGTTCGGCAGTCTTCTCGAAATGCTCCGTGACATCCTGTTTGTAGGTTGCAAGTTCGGCCTGGGCTTCATCAAGCTGATTGCTCAGTGCCTTGCGTTGCCCGGCATCAGATCCCGAGCGACCCAGCAAATAACCGATCAGACCACCTACTGCGAGCGCGACTGCGCCAATGATCCACATGCTGTTTTGTTCCACAGTCTATCCTCACCTGGAAGTCGTATTCAGGATAAAACAATACCGGCAGCACGGCTCCCGATGCAAGCCTCAGTGGCTTTGTGCATTAGTGCTTGAGGGTTCGGAGCCCAGGTGCTGGCGCAGGTCGTTGAGTTGTTCGCGGACGATGGCACAGGCAGTATCGGCATCACGCTTTTCAAGGGCGTCGATCAGGCACCGGTGCTGGACACTGACGAGGGCTCGGTCGCGAAAACGGTGTGCCACCATGTTGGTGACAGGCTGCAGCGCCTCGATGACCGAAAACATCACGAAACTCAGCAGACGATTGCCGCTGGCATCAGCCAGAGCGCGGTGCAGTGCCACATCGGAGGCACAGAAGTCCTCGGCACTGAGTGTGCTGTCCTGCTGGATCTCCAGCTGCTGGCGCATGCGTTGCAACTGTTCCTGGGTGCGGTTGAGGGCGGCCAGCCGACAGCACTGGATTTCAAGCAGTTCGCGGGCCTGCAGTACCTCGTCCATATTGAAGGCATCCATGCCGACCAGCAGGGTGGTGGCACAGGTAAGGGATTCGCTCAGGTCAGGGATGCTGGGACAGTTGATGAAGGTCCCGCCGGTGGGGCCGCGCTTGGAGCGGATCAGGTTCTGGGCGGCAAGAATTTTCAGGGCTTCCCGGATGGTCGGGCGCGACACCCCAAAGCGCAGAGCCAGTTCGTCTTCGGTGGGCAGGCGGTCATCGGCGCGCAACTCTCCATCAAGGATGGCGCGGCGCAACTGGTCGGCGATCTGGCGGGAAAGGTTGTCCCGCTTGAGTGGCTCGAAGGCTGAAGTTGTCATCTGGTCTCCCGGGTAATAGCCGCCAGTATTTCACAGCGCTGGCTATTTGTTAATTCGCTTTACAAATAGCCTGGTCGGCCTTAATGTTAATTCGTCTTACAAATTAACATGGCACGGTCATCGGAGGCGATATGTTCAAGGCACTGGTACTGGATCAGCAGGACGGCAAGACACAGGCGCAGGTCAAAACACTGGAAGACGCAGTGCTGCCAGACGAAAGTGTGTTGGTGGCGGTGGAGTACTCGTCGCTCAACTTCAAAGATGGTCTGGCGGTCACCGGCAGTGGCAGGATTGTCAGCCAGTTTCCGATGGTGCCGGGCATCGATCTCGCCGGACGGGTGCTCGAATCCGCAGACGAGCGCTATGCTGCCGGTGATGCGGTGGTGCTCACCGGCTGGGGTGTGGGGGAACGCTACTGGGGAGGGATGGCGGAAAAGGCTCGCCTGAAGGCTGACTGGCTGGTGCCATTGCCCCAGGGCATGGATACTCGCACCGCAATGCTGATCGGTACCGCAGGTCTTACGTCGATGCTTTGCGTCATGGCTCTGGAAGAGGGCGGCGTGCGGCCTGAACAAGGGCCTGTGCTGGTTACCGGCGCGGCGGGTGGTGTGGGCAGCGTGGCAGTCACTCTGCTGGCAAACCTGGGCTACGAGGTGCATGCGGTGACCGGGCGACCTGAGACTGAAGACTACCTGAAGAGCCTGGGTGCCAGTGAGCTGGTGAGCCGCGAAAGCATGGAGGGCAAGCCGAAGCCGCTGGAGGCCCAGCGCTGGGCCGGTGCCATCGATACAGTGGGTGACACCATATTGGCCCGGGTGCTGGCACAAACCATGTACGGCGGCACGGTGGCCGCCTGCGGTCTGGCGGCAGGCTTTAATCTGCCCACGACCGTGATGCCCTTTATTCTGCGCAACGTGCGGCTGCAGGGGGTGGATTCGGTGATGTGCCCGCTGGCGCGGCGCCAGCAGGCTTGGGAGCGTCTGGCGCTTGAACTGCCAGCCGCCGCTCTGGGCGAGATCGGGCACAGCATCGCACTTGAGGCGGTGCCGGATTATGCCCGGCGCATTGTCGATGGCCAGGTGCGTGGTCGTGTGATCGTGGATATGTCGCGCTAGTAACATGCGGGTAATACTGCTGTTGCGGTAAAACGGCTGCCAGGCCTGTGCAGGCAGCAGTCCCGGAGTATAATGGCGCCTTTTTGCGGTGGTTTTCCATGGGGACTCTGCGTTTACTCTGTGCTCGGCTGTCCCGGGTGTTGCTGTGCCTCAGCCTGGCAGCGCCTGCGCAGGCTGCTGTCACAGTGACGGACAACTCCGGGCACAGCGTTACGCTGACGCAACCCGCCCGGCGAATTATCGCCCTGGCACCCCATATTACCGAAAACCTGTTCAGCATCGGCGCCGGTGACCGCGTTGTCGGCACGGTTGCCTTCAGCGATTACCCGCCCCAGGCCCTGGCGATTCCGCAGGTGGGCCGCTTTGGCCAGCTAAGCCTTGAACAGGTGCTGGCGCTGCAGCCTGACCTGGTGGTCGCCTGGCCGGGTGGCAACCCTCCGGCCCAGCTCGAGCGCCTGCGCCAGTTGAACATCCCCGTATTTGAATCTGATCCCCGCAGCTTTGCGATGATTGCTGCCAACCTGCGCCTTTACGGCCAGCTTCTGGGGTTGCAGGCCGACGCCGACCTGGTGGCGAATGCGCTGGAGCAGCGGCTGGAGCAGCTGCGTCTGCGCTACAGCGCGCAAACCCCGCTGAGGGTGTTTTATCAGCTGTGGCACGAGCCCCTGATGACGGTGAATCATTCCCTGCTGGTGGATCAGATGCTGCGTTTGTGCGGCGGTGAAAACCCCTTTTCCGACCGGCCCGAAGCCGTGCCGCAGCTTGGCGTTGAGTCGGTGCTTGCGGTGCGTCCGCAGGTGATACTGACCACAACGGAAGAAGCCCCCGACGACTGGATAGAGCGCTGGCAGCGCTGGCCTGAATTACCCGCCGTGCAGCACCGGCTGTTTTACCAGCTCAATGCCGACTGGATGCACCGTGCCACCCTGCGGGCGCTGCAGGGTGCAGAGCAGCTCTGTGTTCATCTCGATGATGCCAGAGCAAAGCTCGGACGAATCAATCCAAGTACTAACGGAGACTAGCGTGAAACAACTGATACTTGGCGGCGCCCGTTCCGGCAAAAGCCGCCTGGCAGAGCAGCGTGCCAAGGCCAGTGCTCAGCCGGTGGCGCTGGTGGTTACCATGGTGCCCGGGGATGATGTGGAACTGGCCGAGCGTGTCCGGCGCCACCAGGCCGAGCGCCCGGCAGACTGGACAGTGGTGGAAGCGCCAACGGCGCTGGCCGCGGCCCTTGAACCCTTGCTGAAAAGCGGCTATTGCGTGCTGGTGGACTGCCTGACTCTCTGGCTGACCAACCTGCTGTTGCTGGACTGCGAGGATACCCTGCAGGCCGAACTGGATGCACTGGACCGGCTGCTCAGTCGCGCTGACGGCAGCCTGATACTGGTGAGCAATGAAGTCGGCATGGGGATAGTGCCCATGGGGGCGCTGAGCCGGCGTTTCCAGGACGAGGCCGGCTGGCTGCATCAGCGCTTGGCCGCGCTCTGTGACCGGGTTACGCTCAGTGTGGCGGGTTTGCCACTGGAGGTAAAATGACCGCGTTCACCTTGCCGGCTGGCTGGCTGGCGCATCCGATCCGCACGCCCTGCGCGGTGGCGGAAAACCAGGCTCGGGCTCACCAGGCACAGCTGACCAAACCTGCCGGTGCCCTGGGGGAGCTGGAGCAGCTGGCGATCCGCCTGGCCGGGCTGCAGGGGCGCGCCCACCCCCATGTTGATCAGTGCCATATCAGCATCTTCGCTGCCGATCACGGTATTGCTGCGGCCGGTGTGTCGGCCTATCCGCAGGCGGTAACGGCCCAGATGGTGGCCAATTTTGCTGCAGGCGGTGCGGCGGTGTCGGTGCTGGCCTGCCTTGCCGGTGCCCGTTTCGATGTGGTGAACCTGGGTACGCTGCGCAGGCCAGAACCCGATTCCCAAGTGGTGGATCGCTGGCTGGGGCCTGGCACCGCTGATTTCAGCCAGCAGTCCGCGATGACTGCGGAGCAGCGTGATGCCGCACTGCTGGCCGGTGCCGAGCGCCTGGCCCAGGCCGAGGCGACGGGGTGCGATCTGTTTGTGGCTGGTGAAATGGGTATCGGCAATACCAGTGCCGCCACGGCGCTGGGTGCCGCACTGCTGGACATGGATCCGGAGCAGCTGGCAGGGCCGGGCACCGGTATCGATGCCGGGGGGCTGGCCCGCAAGGTGGCGCTGATTCGCCAGGGCATCGGGCTGCACCGCAGCGGACAGCCTGATGATCTTGAGTGGTTGCGTCGCCTGGGTGGCTTCGAGATTGCGGCCATGGTGGGGGCCTATTTGCATGCCGGCCAGTGCGGGGTACCGGTGCTGGTGGATGGTTTTATCAGTACCCTCGCGGCGCTGGTGGCGGTGCGCCTGAAACCCGCGCTCGCACCCTGGCTGATTTACGGGCATTGCTCTGCTGAGCCGGGCCACCGGATCCTGTTGCAGGCGCTGCAGGCGCGGCCCTTGCTGGCACTGGATATGCGTTTGGGTGAAGGCAGTGGTGCTGCGCTGGCACTGCAGATCGTGCGCAGTGCCTGTGCTCTGCACAATGAGATGGCGACCTTTGCCGGGGCCGGAGTCACGGGCCCGCAGGCGTGAGCATATTGACGCTGGATCTGCTGCGTCACGGTGATGCCGAGGATGACGGCTGCTACCGCGGGCGCACCGACTCCGCACTGACCGTACAGGGTGAGCAGCAGATGCAGGCCTATGGTGCGGTGAGTCCTGGCTGGCAGCGCATCCTTTGCTCGCCGTTGCGCCGTTGTGCGGAACCGGCCAGGCAGATCGCGCAGCGACTGAACCTGGCCTGCGAGGAAGATGCGCGCCTGCTGGAACTGGACTTTGGCCGCTGGGATGGGCGCTCCTATGCGCAGGTGTGGCAACAGGAGCAGGCGGCCGTGCTGGCCTTCTGGCAGGATCCCGAGGCGAACGCCCCCCCCGGAGGCGAGCACCTGGCAGACTTTCGTGCCCGTCTGAACAGCCTGCAGCGCAGTTTGCAACAGGAGGCACAGGCGAAGACCGACGGCCATTTTCTGCTGCTGACGCACGGTGGCGTGATCCGGGGCCTGCTGGGGATGCTGCTGGGGATGGAGTCAAGGCACTGGTCACAGTTGCGTATCGATACCGCCTCACTCAGCCGGATCCGGCTCGGGCAGGACGACACAGATCGATGGTGTGAAGTGGCCTTCATGAACCGGATAATGGAGTCGGCTGGCGACTGGACGCACGGCAGCATCTGAGTCGGCGGGGGCTTGCCCCGCCAACGGATCAGGGCTCGCTGATGCCCTTGAAAAAGGACTTGGTGTCTTCCCAGGCGTCCTTGCTGGCGTCTACCGCGGCATCGGCGCCTTCCTTGCCCAGCTCAACGGCGGTTTCGGCACCCTTGCCCGTCGAACAGATAGCCCGCTGGACGGCACAGCGTGCCTTGCACCCCGTGACGGCGGCCTCATCGGTAAAGTGGCGCACTTCGCATTCGGTACGACAGAACTGCTGGTCCAGCGCACAGTCTGCCAGTGCAAGCTGCGGCATCCAGGCCAGTGCCAGAGTGGCAAATAGTCTTTTCATTGTTATCCTCCTTGGGCGCATTCAGTATAACCGACCCCTTGTTTCAGGCTGTGTTCGGTAACAGCCTCAGCGCTTGTTGCGCGCCTGCCAGTAGACTTCCTGGCCACCATCGCGGCGTGCCAGCACCCGGGCGC
>JBFGZM010000007.1:0-24487 GCA_041586815.1 Marinobacterium sp.
CCCTTTCACGGCGGTAACAGGGGTTCGAACCCCCTATGGGACGCCACTTTCTGACAGCCGCTCGGCTGACAGAAAATCAGCGGGAATAGCTCAGTTGGTAGAGCACGACCTTGCCAAGGTCGGGGTCGCGAGTTCGAGTCTCGTTTCCCGCTCCAATCCTCGTTCGAGGGTGCACAAAGTCCCATTCGTCTAGTGGTCCAGGACACCGCCCTTTCACGGCGGTAACAGGGGTTCGAACCCCCTATGGGACGCCATCGCGGTCAGACCGCATTATTCGCCACATTATCGGCCCATTCTTTCCTATACTTGCATCTGGTTGACAGGGATATCAGGGGCAACAAGGGATTGTGGGAAATTTTGTACGATTTTGGGCGTTGGTTGTCATGCTCGGCTTGATGCCGGTGCGCAGCCTGTGGTCGCAAGTGGTGATTGCCCATCCCGGCGTTCAGGCCGACTCTCTTAGTCCAACCTATCTTTTTTCGCTGTTCTCCCTGCGTACCCGACACTGGCCCCTGGGGCAGCCTGTCACGCTGATTGTTTTTGAGGATCAGCATCCCGCGCACAACCATTTCGTTAAACAGACACTGGGTGTCTTTCCCTATCAGTTGCGCAGCATCTGGGATCGATATATTTTTTCGGGCGCCGTGCAGGCCCCCAGAGCCGTCGGTTCCGCTCAAGACATGCTCTATTGGGTGCGTCATACCGAGGGAGCTATCGGCTACCTTGAGTCAGCGGTCGACGATGTGCAGGGGGTGCGCGTCATTGAAATCAAATAACCTGGTTTATCTGGCGGGCGCAGCGGTGCTCATGGCATCAATGATGGTGCGTGCCAGCGACAGTGCATCCGCAGGCGATTTGCGTGTCAACGGTTTTGTCACCCAGGGCTATTTTCTGTCCGATCACAATAATATTTATGGCGACAGCGACGGCGGCAGTTTTGATTTTCGCGAACTGGCGGTCAATGCGTCCTGGCGGCCAAACTCGGACTTCCTGCTGGCCGGCCAGTTGATGTCCCGCCGCGCCGGCAATGTGAATGACGGTTCACCCCAGGTGGACTATCTGCTGCTGGACTGGCGCCTGCAGGATCGTCTCGATACGCAGAGTGGCCTGCGCCTGGGGCGGCTCAAGGTGCCTTATGGTTTTTATAACGACACGCGGGATGTCGCCTTTACGCGGCCGTCGATTCTGCTGGCCCAGGAGGTTTATTACGATATGGCGCGGGACCTTGCGCTGTCCGCCGATGGTGCCGGTTTTTATCGTCGGGGAATGGCCGGCGGGCTGAATCTGGATCTGGATCTGGTGGTTGGTGCGCCCAAGCGGGATGTCGCGGTTGAATATCCCTATCTGGGTGGTGACATGCCAGGTGAATTTGAGTCCGGGCTCGCTGCCGTTGGCCGTCTGGTGCTAGCCGATCCGCAGGAACGATGGCGAGCGGGGCTGTCGCTGCTCAGCTTCGAGCTCGACTACGAGGCGTTCGATGATCCGGTGCCTGCACTGTTGCCGGATGATGGTCAGCTGCAGGTGGACATCGCCGTGCTGTCGGGACAGGTCCGCTACCAGCGCTGGCTGTTTACGTCGGAATACATGCTCCAGCATATTGACTGGAGTGAACTGGGCGGTGCAGTGGCGCTGAAGCCCGAGGTGGATCTGGAAGCCTGGTACCTGCAGGCACAATATCATTTCCTGTCACACTGGGACCTTGTTTTGCGTTACGGCGAGGCCTACCTGGATCGTGATGACCGCAGTGGACAAGCCTATCAGGCACGGCTTGCGGAACTGGGCATCGCGGCACAGCCCGCGGTCCGCTATGCACGGGACCTGACCCTGGGGGTTGGCTGGCAGCCTACACCGGCCTGGTTGCTGAGGGCGGAATGGCACCGTGTCCGCGGCGCACTCTGGCTGCCGGTACAGGACAACCCGGACAGCCTGCAGCTGCGGCGCAACTGGAACCTGTTTGCGCTGCAGGCCACATACCGGTTTTAAGGGGCGGACATGGGTATCAGGATCAAGGGCAGCAGCACCTTTGTCAGTCTGAAGTGGAAGCTGATGCTCACCCTGTTGCTGACGCTTTCCCTGGTCTACCTTCTGGCGCAGACTCTGTCCTATTCGAGACAGCAGCAGGAGCTGGAGGCTGAGCTCAGCGCCCGCAACCGCCAGCAGCTGGACATGCTCAATGCCACGGTGGACGCGAGTTACCGGCGTCTGCAGGATATCGCCCAGATCCTGCTCCTTTCGCCTGCAGGCGAGGCGGGGTCAGGTGCAGCGGTCGGGGGGCGATGGCCGCAGCTGACCCAGACGATGGACGGCCGTGCGACCGAAGCCCTGATGCTGGGGCTGGTGGATCTGGTGCAACTCTACGGTATCGACGGTCACTTGCAACGGGCCTGGGGAATGCCGCTGGATATCAGGCCCGAGGTTATTCTGCAGGTGCTTGAGCATGAACAACCGCAGCGCAGTATATCCTGCCGGCATGACTGTCTGCGCTATGTCGCCATTCCCCTCATGCTCGGGGGTGGGGAGACGGCGGTACTGCTGGTCGGCAGCCCGATGCTGGATGTGGTGCTGGAGTATCACCGCCAGAGTACCGTGGATATCGGGCTTGTGCTGGCGCCGCCGGGGCGGGGTGATGGGCAGCCATTGCGCCTGGTAGCGCTGACCAACCGTGATCGGCATGAATCCATGCTTGCGTCCCTGGACCTGACAGCGGGGCTTGAAAGCCCCGATGCGACCCATCGACTGAAGCATGAGGGGCGTGAGCTGGAGCTGCAGCTTTCGCCGTTGCAGCAGGATGTGTCGGACAGTCGCGCCTACTGGGTAATCCTGAGTGATATAACGGCGCCGCTGAAGGCCATGCGGGACCGGCGTCTGTTCGATATGAGTATTGCGCTGTGTGGCATTGTGCTGGCGCTTGCACTGCTGGCGCTTATGTTGCGTCGCCCGCTGGGCTATCTCGGACGCCTGGCCGAGCAACTGCCGCAGCTGGCCGGCGCCGGAGGCCAGCGCTCGCAGGAGCTGCATCAATTGCCGGCACGGCGGGAGACCGGGGTCCTGCATGACGAACTGGATGTGCTGGCTGACAGTGCCGTCGAGCTGGCCCGTCGCCTGGATGAGCTGGAAGGCGCCGTTGCCGATCATACGCTGCACCTGGAGCGGCGCAGTGCAGCATTGCAGCGCGAGCGGGATTTCGTCACCAGCCTGTTTGATACCGCCGAGGCGGTGATTCTGACCCAGGGGCGCGACGGCGTTATTCAGTCGCTGAATCAGCATGGTGGTCGACTGCTGGGGCTGCCCGTGCCGTTGCCGCCTGACTGTCGCTTCGCTGCAATCGGTCTGCTTGACGAAGCTGAGGGCGCCCCGGCGCAGCTGCAGTCGCTTTACGCTGGCGAGATCCAGCGTTTGCAACTCGACACTCGATTCAGGTCCGCAGACGGACGCGAGCTGCATCTTTCCTGGCAGCACTCGCGACTGCGGGACGTGGGCGATCATGATGCCTGTATTCTGTCCATCGGTCTGGACATGACCGAGCGGCGCCATGCCGAAAGTCGCCTCTACTGGCTGGCCAATCACGATCCGCTGACCCGCTTGCCGAATCGCCAGCTGTTTTTTGAGGCGCTGGTCGGCCGAATAAAAAGCGCAGCGCAATCCGGCCGGGAGCTGGCCTTGCTGTGCTGTGACATCGACGATTTCAAAAGTGTGAATGACAGCCTCGGGCACCATGTCGGTGATCAGTTGCTGCAGGCCGTGGCTCTGCGCATCGGTGAGCTTGGCAGTGAAGAGCATCACCTGGCACGACTGGGTGCCGATGAGTTCGTTCTGATGCTGGAGTCTGATCATGATGTCATGGCGGCATCGACGGCGCTGGCGCGGCGCCTGATTGGCACCTTCGTTGAGCCCTTCCACCTGAATGGCTATGAAATCTACAGTACCGTCAGCATTGGTATCAGCCTGTTTCCGGAGCACGGGCTGGACGCTACGGATCTGGTCAAGAATGCAGATCTTGCGATGATCGAGGCCAAGGAGCAGGGAAGCGGGCGGTACCGGATCTATCATACGGCGCAGGGCAGTGTAAGGGTTGAGCGCTTTGCCCTGGGCAACGAGCTGCGCCGGGCAACGGATCGGGGCGATTTTACCCTGCAGTATCAACCCAAGGTGGATGCGCTCAGTGGCCTTGTCTGCGGCATGGAAGCGCTGGTGCGCTGGCAGCATCCCGAGTTTGGAGCTGTCTCGCCAGGACGCTTTATTCCGCTGGCCGAGGAAATGGGGCTGATCGTTCCGCTGGGGCGCTGGGTGCTGAACGAAGCCTGTCGGCAGATGGCCCAATGGCAGCAGGCCGGCATGATTCCGATCCGGGTGGGTGTGAACCTGGCCGGCCCGCAGATAGCCCATGAAAGTCTGTTGCAGGAGGTGGATGAGGCCCTGGGTCAGGCCGGCTTGCCAGCCACCTTGCTTGATCTGGAAATCACCGAAAACTTCGTTATTCGCCAGCCGGAGCTGACCGTCAGCAAGCTGACACAGCTGCGCGAACGGGGCATCAGTCTGTCAATGGATGATTTTGGTACCGGCTATTCGTCCCTGAGCTATCTCAAGCGCCTGCCCATCGATACGCTGAAGATTGATCAGAGCTTTGTCCGCGACATCGGCCAGGATCGGGACGACGAGGCCATCGTCAAGGCGATTATCGTGATGTGCCGCAGTCTGGGAATCGGGGTGCTGGCCGAGGGGGTCGAAACCAGCGAACAGCGCGACTTCCTGCTCAAGCATGGCTGTAGCCGCATCCAGGGCTACTACTATAGCCGCCCGCTCGATCCGCCGGCGCTGTGGGACTTTGTCGATCAGCACGGCATGGCCGGTTCCTGTTGAGTCGGGTGCTGCAGGTCAGGCTTGCCTGCCGCGAGATCTCGTACCGGCTCTTCACGGCTGCGGCCCACCGCGCAAGTGCGCGTCGGTGCGCCGACCTCGCATGCTGATCCGCGCGCACAGAAAGGGCGAGCTGGTCTGATTGTAGCCCGCCTGAGCGCTGGTTTTTTCGGGCCGCTGTCCGTATTCTGGGTGTTCGCGCACACTGGAGCGACGTCCGCCCCAGACGGTAGCAGGGAGCTTGTAGTTGAATTCAGATCAATGGCTGATTAGTGCCGTACTGCTGCTGACGCTGGTGCTCTTTGTCTGGGGTAAGTACCGCCATGATGTGGTGGCGGCCATCGCACTGGCGCTTTGTGTTCTCATCGGCCTGGTAGAACCGCAAGAGGCGTTTTCAGGCTTCAGTCATCCCGCGGTGGTCACGGTCGCGGCGGTGCTGGTGATTTCCGATGCATTGCGCCGCTCCGGTGTCGTGGACATGATCGTACAGAAAATTCTGCCCTACACCGAACATCCCCTGAACCATATTCTCATACTGACGGCTGTCGTGACCCTGGCGTCGGCCTTTATGAATAATGTGGGAGCCCTGGCGCTGCTGCTGCCGGTCGCGCTGGCCACCTGCGCCAGGCATCAGCGCTCGCCGGCGCTCATTCTCATGCCGCTGGCCTTTGGCAGCATTCTGGGAGGCATGACCACCGCCATCGGCACGCCGCCCAATATCATCATTGCCATGATGCGGGCCCAGGTGAGTGGTGAAGCATTCAGCATGTTTGATTTTTCTCCGGTTGGAGTGGCCATTGCGGTGATGGGCGTGCTCTTTGTCACGCTGCTGGGATGGCGTCTGATTCCGGCGGCACGTCTCAAGCGCAGCTCCCCCGAGCAGCTGTTCGCCATTGATGATTATCTGACTGAAGTGATTGTGACTGCCGACTCGACTTTGGTGGGGCGGCCCGTCGACGAGATCGACGGCCTGGATGACAGCAGCATCGAGGTGGTGGGTGTGGCGCACCGGCATGGCAGAACACTGTCGTTGCGGCCGGGACAGGTGCTTGCCGCCGGCGACATTCTGATCTTGCAGGCCGACCCGTCGGAAATCCAGCCGCTGCTGGACAAGAACGATCTAGAGTTGATTACCAGTGCTGATAAAAAGTTTTCCGAGCTGACTCAGGGGGACCTTGTGCTCGTGGAAGGCGTGGTCAAGAGAGGCTCGGTGCTGGAGGGGCGGGATGTGCCTTTTTTGCGTCGGCGCAGCGGCAGTTCTCTGGCGCTGGTGGGGCTTGCGCGCGAGGGGCAGCAGGTGTGTCGTCGTCTGCGACGTGAGCGGTTTCAGGCCGGCGATATTCTGCTGTTGCAGGGGCCTGCCGATGATATGGATGAGCAGTTGAGCGAAATGGGCATGATCCCGCTGGCCGAGCGCAATCTCAGTCTTGGACAGCCAAAAAAAGTGGCCATTGCACTGACCATCTTTGCCGTGGCCATTGCGCTGGGTGTTGCCAAGGTGCTGCCCCTGGCGATTGTGTTCTTCCTGGCTGTCATGATCTATCTGCTGCTCGATATTCTGCCGGTTCGCAATTTGTATGATGCCATTGACTGGCCGGTGATCATTCTGCTCTCGGCCATGATTCCGGTGGGCAATGCGCTGCAGAGCACGGGCCTTACCCAGCTGCTGGCGGCGCAAGTGCTGATACTGACCGACGGTGTTCCGGTATATCTGGTTATCGGCCTGGTACTGGTGGTGACCATGTTCCTGTCGGACATTATCAATAATGCGGCCACGGCGGTGATCATGGCGCCGCTGGCCTACGGTATCGCTCTGGGGCTGGGGGTCAGCCCCGACCCATTCTTCATGGCGGTGGCAGTGGGCGCATCCTGTGCCTTTCTGACGCCCATCGGACACCAGTCCAACACGCTGGTGCTGGGGCCCGGCGGTTATGCCTTCGGGGACTACTGGCGCATGGGGCTGCCGCTGGAAATACTGATTGTGCTGCTGGCTGTGCCGATGATTCTGCTGGTCTGGCCGCTATAGTCAGGCCCCGGCTGCACCGCTGAAGGGCACGCCTGCACAACAGGCTCGATAAAAGGGATTGTCATACATGTACAGGTCAGGTGACGGTACGCCGCTATTGACCCATCTCGAAGGGGAGGCGGGCAGTCTGGCAAGGCGCCTGCAGGTCGTCAGCATGCTGTTGATCCTGGGTATCGCGACGGGGGTGTTGCTGGGCTGGCTGGTGCCGCAGGTGGGGGCGTCGTTGCCCGATGGCTGGTTCCTGATGAAAGCGAATACCGCGCTTGCCTTCCTGCTGTGTCTGGCGCATCTCTTGGCGGCGGGGCCCGGTGCTGGCCGGCGAGGGCGCGGTATTGCCTGCCTGTGTACCCTCATGGTGCTGGTACTCGCCGGCACTGCGCTGCTGGGGCATTTCAGCGGGCAAGCCTCCGTGCTCGATACCTTGCTGGCGGCGGATACCACGGCCGACCTGCCGGGACGCATGTCCATTCAGACCGCATTGCTGTTCCTGATCATCAGTCTGACCCTGCTGGCCGAAAGCGCCCTGAACGAACGCTCGCGCGCCTGGGTCGCGGATAGTCTGAGTGTTGCCATGGGCGCCATGATCCTTATTATTATTGCCGGCTACAGCTTCAGGGCATCGCAGCTGTTCAGCCAGTCGTCGTTTACCGTTACCTCATTGCAGACTCTGGTCTGTTTCGTGTTGCTGGGAGTTCTGGTGCTTGTCCGGCGCAGCCGTTGCGGTTTCTTTTCACTGCTCGTGCGTCAGGGCATTGGCAGTCTGATCGTCAGAAACGCGCTGCCGTTCGCGCTGCTACTGCCCTTTATGCTGGTGGGTGGTGCCGTCTACTCGATCCAGGCGGGCTGGTTGTCAATTCCCTATGCCGCAGCGCTGATGTCCGCTGTCATGTCGACCATGCTGCTGGTGCTGGTCATGTTGCTGGCCTGGCGTATCAGTGACGCGACCGAAGCGCTGCAGGCATCCGAGCAGCACAACCGCCTGTTGCTCAATGCCGTCGGTGAGGGTATCTGCGGCCTGGATCTGTCGGGGCGCGTGACTTTCGCCAATCCCGCGGCCTGTCAGATACTGGGCTACGATGCCGATGAGCTGCTGGGCGTTCACATGCGCTCGCTGATTCAGCCAGGCCAGCAGACTGCCATGCAGAGTGAGGCACCCGATGAGATGCGCCGGGTACAGGATGAGCAGTTCTGGCGGCGTGATGGCACGAGCTATGCGGTGGAGTACACCCGCACCCCCTTGCGCAAGGACGGTCTGGTGGTCGGCAGCGTGGTCATATTCAATGATGTGACGGAGCGCAGGAAAGTCGAGCGCATGAAGGACGAGTTTATCTCTACGGTCAGTCATGAACTGCGTACCCCTCTGACGTCGATCAAGGGGGCGCTCGGGCTGACGCTGAGCAACAAGCTCGGCGCCTTGCCGGCACAGGCACAGCAAATGCTCGATATCGCCTACAAGAACAGTCATCGGCTGGAGCGGCTGATCAATGACCTGCTGGATATCAACAAGATCGAGCTTTCCAGCGACAGCTTCCAGCTTGACCCGGTGTCGATCGAGGCTTTGATCGACAACGCCATCCTCTCGATGCAGGGGTACGCGGACAAGTATGCCGTGCACTGCATCAGGCAGCCGGCGGCGCCTGGGGAGCTGTGGGTGCTGGGTGTTGAAGGCCGGCTGATGCAGGTGATGTCGAATCTGCTTTCCAATGCCATCAAGTATTCCCCCGACAACGGGCAGGTGCTGATTGGCAGGCGCGTACAGGGGGCTCGCGTTCGCATCAGTGTTACCGATAGCGGGCCGGGGATTGCACTGGAGTTCCAGGACCGTATTTTCGAGAAGTTTTCCCAGGCAGACTCATCGGATACCCGGGAAAAGGGCGGCACGGGACTCGGGTTGGCGATCACCCGGGAAATTGTCGAAAAGCACGGTGGTACCCTGGGGTGCAGCAGTACGCCGGGAGAGGGGGCCTGTTTTTATTTCGATCTGCCGCTGAGCCCGATGGCGGCGCCGGCATGAAACAGGCGATTACCGGTTATCACCTCGATGAGGTGGGCGACTGGGTGGCACAGCTGGCCTGCGGGCACTTTCAGCATGTACGGCACCACCCACCCTGGGTTAACCGGCCCTGGGTGCTGACTGAGCAGGGCCGGTTATCCAGGCTGGGCTGCCTGCTGGAATGCAGGAAATGTGATGCCGGGGCGCCTGTCGACAGCCATTAAGCAAAAAGCCGCTGCACGGGTGGCGCTTTCAGCGTGTGCCCTGATCGCGCTTGTCAGCTCAGACCCAGCAGGCGCGCACGAACTTCCTCGTAATTGAATGTTTCCCCCGCCGTTTGCGCTTCGTGGCGCAGTTCGTCCAGTTGCTGGAAAACATCGATTTCGTCGTCCGGCATGAAATGCAGCAGTTCACCGCCAAACAGCCAGAACAGATCCCTGGGTACCAGCGGCACCAGGTCGGGGTAATGTCGCACCAGACGGGCCAGAATTTGCTGCCCGGATTCGATATAATCCCCGCGCTGCTGCTCCATGTCCGAGACCAGCTGCATCAGCTGCTGCTGAAACTCGGCCTCGTTTTCGGCCAGCTCGGCCTGGTTGAAGGGCGCGTGGCGCAGCAGGTTGTTGCTGGCGACTTTGAGCAAGTTAAGGTGAAATTGAAAATGGTCTGCGATCATCGGTGCCTGGCCTCGGTGGAAGGGGCGTTATTCTAGCAAAGGATGGCGCGGGGGCGAGCGTTGCGCTGCGTGATTTTATACCCCTGCCGGCCCGCGGTTGAAATTGAATCGAACTGGCCGCATATAGACACCCTCTTGCCCCGTCGTCTGTGCCGCCGAAAGTCCCCGGTGGGCCAGCACACCCTTTTAGCAGCTCCCGCAGGCCGAACAGACAGGATGAATACATGACCGCTGCGCTATCGATACGCAACCTTTGTAAAACTTATGGCAATGGCTTTGAAGCACTCAAGGGCATCTCGCTGGAAGTGCAGCAGGGTGACTTTTTTGCGCTGCTCGGCCCCAATGGCGCGGGCAAATCCACCACGCTTGGCATTGTGTCCTCGCTCGTTAACAAGAGCTCCGGGGATGTTGAGGTCTTTGGCCACAGCCTGGATACCGCCCATGCGCAGGCCAAGATGTGCCTGGGCGTGGTGCCCCAGGAGTTCAATTTCAACCAGTTTGAGAAGGTCATGGATATCGTCACTACCCAGGCGGGCTATTACGGTATTGCGCCTGGCCTGGCGCGCGAGCGTGCCGAGTATTATCTGAAAAAACTGGGATTATGGGACAAGCGCAATCAGGTGTCGCGCATGTTGTCCGGGGGCATGAAACGCCGCCTGATGATCGCGCGGGCACTGGTGCATGAACCCAGGGTACTGATTCTTGATGAACCCACGGCGGGGGTGGATATCGAGTTGCGCCGTTCCATGTGGGCCTTCCTGCAGGAAATCAACCAGGCCGGCACCACGATTATACTCACCACGCATTATCTGGAAGAGGCCGAGAGCCTGTGCCGCAACATTGCGATCATTGATCATGGTCGCATCGTCAAGAACACGAGCATCAAGGCGCTGCTGCAGCAGCTCAATACCGAGACCTTTATTCTGGATATCGATCCGCCCCAGAGCGTGCTGCCGGCGCTGAACGGTTATCGGGCACGGCTGGAAGACGACCATACGCTGGTGGTGGATGTGGAGAAAACCCAGGGCCTGAGTGGTCTCTTTGCCGAGTTGTCGCAGCAACGTATTGAAGTGCAAAGCATGCGTAACAAGGCCAACCGTCTCGAAGAGCTGTTCGTCGCTCTGGTGGACAAGAACCTCAAGGAGGAAAAGCGTGTCTGAATCGTGCTTTGGCGCCTTTTTCCCCTTCGCGCCCCTGAACCCTGGCAGGTCCCTGGGCGGGCAGAATCCGATTAAGTGTAAACAGGAGAGTGCATGAAACCGCGGGAGCTTTTTATTGCTTTCTGGACGATCGTCGTCAAGGAAATACGCCGATTCATGCGTATATGGCCGCAGACACTGCTGCCGCCGGCCATCACCATGACGCTCTATTTCATCATTTTCGGCAACCTGATTGGCAGCCGCATTGGTGAAATGGGCGGTTTTGATTACATGGAGTACATTGTACCGGGCCTGATCATGATGTCCGTGATCACCAACTCCTACGGCAACGTTGTATCCTCATTCTATGGCACCAAGTTTCAGCGCAATGTCGAGGAGCTGCTGGTATCGCCGATCCCCAACTGGATTATCCTTAGCGGCTATGTGGTGGGTGGCGTGTCCCGTGGTGTGGGCGTGGGCCTGATCGTGACACTGCTGTCGCTGTTCTTCACCGACCTACAGGTGCATCATCTGTTCGTGACCATCAGTATCGTGCTGATGACCTCGATTCTGTTTTCGCTGGGGGGCTTTATCAACGCGGTCTATGCGAATTCGTTTGATGATATCTCCATCGTGCCGACCTTCGTACTGACGCCGCTGACCTACCTGGGTGGTGTGTTCTATTCGATCCAGCTGTTGCCGGAGTTCTGGCAGGGCGTGTCGATGCTGAACCCCATTCTGTATATGGTGAATACCTTCCGTTACGGTATTCTGGGTGTCAGCGATATCAATATCGCCTTTGCCTTCAGCATGCTGCTGGCGGTGATTGCGGTGCTGTTCAGCTATTCTTTGTACCTGCTGCAAAAAGGCAAGGGGATCCGCTCGTGAGTCACGAAGATCAGGTGCTGCACCAGTCGCCACTGGGCCAGGGCACCGCCTATGTAAATACCTACGATGCCGGTCAGCTCTATCCGATTGCGCGCAACTTGAACTGGGAAAAACGCGGTATCGAGCGTAGCCGCCTGCCCTTCACCGGCGAAGATATCTGGAACGCCTACGAGGTGTCCTGGCTCAACGGTCGCGGCAAGCCGGTGGTGCGCCTGGCGGAGTTTCGTATTCCGGCCAGTTCCAGCCATATCATCGAGTCCAAGTCCTTCAAGCTGTACCTCAACTCCTTCAACCTGAGCCGGTTCGAGAACGAAGCCGAGGTTGCAGCGCTGATGGTGCAGGACCTGTCTGCCGCCGCTGGCGCAGCGGTGGGCGTACGTCTGATTGAGCCCGATGCCAGTGCGCCGATCGGTGCCTTCGGGGGCAGCTGTATCGATGATCTGGATGTGGACGTTGAGCACTACCAGCCGGCACCCGAGTTGCTGAGCGCAGGCCGTGAGGTCGTGACAGAGAGCCTCTACAGCCATCTGCTCAAGTCCAACTGCCCGGTGACCGGGCAGCCTGACTGGGCCAGTATTCAGGTACGCTATACCGGAGCACAGATCGATCGCGAGGGGTTGCTGCGCTATCTGATCTCGTACCGCGAACATGGTGATTTCCATGAGCAGTGCGTCGAGAATATCTTTATGGATATCTGGCAGCAATGCCGACCTGAGTCACTCTGCGTCTATGCCCGCTACGTGCGTCGTGGCGGACTGGATATCAACCCCTATCGCAGCAGTCAGGCGGAGCCTGCGCCCAATCTGCGTCTGGGTCGGCAGTAAGCGTAGTCATCCCCTTTAGCCCCTGACAGGAGAGCGACATTCATGGATGCACTGGATGCATTGATCAACCGCGTTTCGATTCCGCTGCTGGAAGCGCCTGGCCCGAGCGAAGCGCAGCTGGAACAGATGTTCCGCGCGGCCCTGCGTGCGCCGGATCATGGCGGTATTCACCCCTGGCGTTTTCTGGTGATTGAGGGCGAGGGCCTGGATCGTCTGGGTGAGCTGTTTCTGGCCTCTGCCCGGGCGAAAGACCCGGAGCTGGCGCAGGAACGGTGCGACAAGCTGCTCAAGGCCCCGCGTCGCGCACCCATGGTGGTGGTGGTGATTGCCACCACTCGCGAGCACCCGAAGGTGCCGCAGGTCGAACAGCTGATTTCCGCCGGCTGTGCGGCGAATAACATTGTTACCGCTGCCCATGCCCTGGGTGTCGGTGCCATGTGGCGTACCGGTGATCCGGCCTATGATCCGCAGGTTCTGCAGGGTCTGGGGCTTGGGGAGCACGAATCCCTGGTGGGCTATATCTACCTGGGCACGCCGAGTCGCCAGCGTACCACCCAGGCGCTGGAACCCGCCGACTTTGTGCATCGCTGGGATGGCGCCTGAGATGGCTGCTCCGCTGGATATTGCTGATTTTCAGCACTGGCTACTGGGGCAGGTTCCGCTGCTTAACCATATGGGCCTGGGGGCCTTCGGTTACGATGGCGAGCAGCTTGTGATACCGGCGGCGCTGGCGCCCAACGTTAACGACAAGGGCACCGGTTTCGGCGGCTCCCAGGCCACTCTGGCGACGATATGCGGCTGGTCGCTGATCACGCTGCTGCTGCAAGAACAGGGGCTGGATGCGGACCTGGTGATCGCAGACAGCCATCTGGAGTACCTGTCTCCGGTTACCGCCGATTTTATTGCCCGTACCCGCCTGCCAGGCCCTCAGACCCTTGATGCATTTCTGCAGCGTCTCAATGACCGGGGCCGGGCGCGCCTGGATCTTGGCATCGAACTGTACCAGGGGGAGCATTTGGCCATGCGCATGACGGGGCGCTATGTTGCCCTGCGGCGTGATACCGCCGCCTGACAGGCTGTTGAATGTCTACCTACATGGCCGATACGGCGTTAAAAATCCTCATTTACATGATGTGAACTGCGGTTTTTCGGAGATTTTCGCCTTGTCTTGACCGCTTCGCTGACGCTTGCAAAACCCTGCCAAGCTGGGTGCTGTACCCGTTCCGGGGTCAGTGCTTCTGTTTTTCTTTGCTGTCTTCGATACTCTCTCAAAAGGTAACGCCCGGTGACGTTCGTGTGGCCAGGCGTTTGCTGTGGCAAACTCTCGAAATGGTCTTGACTCTGTAGTCGGGTTCAGAGTTTATCATAACCGCTTCCCTTACCCATACTGTCAAGCCAGCGAGGTTGCCATGCCCCATCGATATCACTTGCAGCTGCTCGGTGTTTCCTGCGCTGGATGCGTGCGGGCCATCGAGGACCGCTTCAAGGCGTCAGGAAATGTTGCGTCGGCGACCTTTGACCTGCCCGGCAGGACCGTTGTCGTGCACAGCAATGCCAGCAGGGGAGCGATCATCGAATTGATACGGGATGCCGGCTACGACGCGTCGCCGGAGGAGGTACAAGCATGAGCAGTATTCACCAGTTCGCACTGCAGGGGGTGTCCTGTGCGGCCTGTGTGCGCACTATCGACAAGGTGTTGCAGTCGCAAGAGGGCATCCAGGCATTCGCCATCAATTTTGCCGATCGCAGCGCCACGGTGCAGGCCGATATCGCGCCCGCGCGGATTATCGACTCCATTCGGGCCGCCGGCTACGACGCCATGCTGATCGAGGATGAAAACGACCAGGAACAGGTACGCCGGGCGGAGCAGCAGCACTATCGCCAGGTGCTGCGCCGCAGTCTGATTGCGCTGGCGCTTGGTGTTGTCATGATGCTGATGGGGATGCTGGGCTGGATGCCGGATATCACCACGACCGCCGGGCGTATTGAGGCCCTGTTCATGGGGCTGGTGACCCTGGCTGTGATGGGACTTTGCGCCGGCACTATTTATCGTGGCGGCTGGCGCTCCATTGTGCAGCGCAATCTGAACATGGATACCCTGATTGCACTGGGCACTGGCGCCGCCTGGCTCTATTCCAGCGTACTGCTGCTGGTTGCGACGCTGGCACCGGAGTTGCTCGTCACCCAGGCGCAGCATCTGTATTACGAGGCGGCGGTAATGATTCTGGGTTTTATCCTGCTGGGGCAGGCGCTGGAATCCCGTGCCCGGGGAAAAACTTCGGAGGCAATCCGCAAGCTGCTGAACTTGCAGCCGCGCAGCGCACGGCGTGTGCGTGATGGCGAGGAAACCGAGGTGCCGGTTGCACTGCTTCTGCCGGGGGATCGGGTGCGGATTTACCCTGGCGAGCGCATTCCGGTGGACGGCAAGGTACTTGAGGGTCGCAGCCGCATCGACGAGTCCATGCTTACCGGCGAGCCCGTGCCGGTGAGCAAGGCCTCCGGCGATACACTGGTGGGCAGCACCCTCAATGGCAATGGCAGCCTGCTGATGGAGGTCACCCATGTCGGACGGCAGACGGTACTGGCGCAGATTGTTGATACCGTGCGTCAGGCGCAGAACAGCAAGCCTGCGCTGGGTCGGCTCGCGGATCGCATCGCCGGTATCTTTGTACCGGTGGTCATCGTGCTGGCATTGCTGACCGCTCTGGTGTGGTGGTGGGGTGGCCCCGAGCCGCGCTATACCTATGCCCTGGTGACCCTGATGACGGTACTGATTGTCGCCTGCCCCTGTGCCCTGGGCCTGGCGACACCGATGTCGGTGATGGTGGGGGTCGGGCGTGCCGCCGCACGCGGTATTCTGATCCGCAACGGAGATGCCCTGCAGCGGGCACGGGATATCACCACCCTGGTGCTGGACAAGACCGGTACCATCACCCAGGGGCACCCTGCGGTCACTGATGTTCAATGGCTGGACGAATCGCGCCGCGATACGCTGCTGCAGTGCGTCCATGCCATTGAGCAGCGCTCCGAGCACCCTCTGGCGCTTGCGCTTGCCCGTTATGCCCAGGAGCAGACCGGTGCGGCCGCAGAGCCCGGCTCGCTGGAACCTGAGACGTTTGAGGCCGTGTCCGGTGCTGGCGTGCAGGCCCACATTAATGGACAGGCTATCCTGCTGGGCAATGCCGCCTGGCTGGAGCAACTGAAGATCGATTGCAGCGCGCTGGAATCCTGCGCCGAGCAATGGAGTTCCCAGGCGAAGTCTCTGGTGTTCATGGCCGTGGATGGCAAGCTCCAGGCGCTGTTTGCCGTGGCGGATCCGGTCAAGAGCGGTTCGGTGGAGGCCATTGCGCAGTTGCGTGCCATGGGGCTGCGCGTGGTCATGCTGTCGGGTGACAATCAGCGCAGTGCCGCGGCTGTGGGGCGGGATGTGGGAATCGATCGGGTGTTTGCCGGTGTGCGGCCGGAGGAAAAACAGGCCAAAATCCGTGAGCTTCAGGCCCAGGGCGAGGTGGTTGCCATGGTGGGGGACGGTATCAATGATGCGCCGGCGCTGGCCCAGGCCGACATTGGCTATGCCATCGGCACCGGTACCGATATTGCCATTGATAGCGCCGATGTCACCCTGATGAGCGGTGCACTCGCGGGCGTGGTGGAAGCCATCGCCATATCCCGTGCCACGGTACGCAACATCAAGCAGAATCTGTTTGGCGCCTTCATCTACAACAGCATTGCCATTCCGGTGGCCGCAGGCATTCTGTTTCCGTTTACCGGCCTGCTGCTTGATCCGGCGATTGCCGGTGCCGCCATGGCATTGTCATCCGTCACTGTGGTGACCAATGCCAACCGCCTGAGATGGATCAAAATCGGCTAACGGCTAATCGCTCAAGGCTGCAGTACATAGCTGCCAGGTGCATTCATCAGGGGCGGGTAGCCCTGTTGCGGTGCTCCCATGGGGGGTGGAGATACCGGCTCTGCGGAATTGTCCTGCAGCCAGCGTTGCCATTGGGGCCACCAGGACCCTTCGCGGGTTTCGGTGATCTCACGCCAGGTTTGAGGGTCGATATAACGTTCGCCGGCCTTTTTCGTCGACACCTGGTAACGGCGGTGATCATGTTCCGGCGGGCTGACTATGCCGGCATTGTGGCCGCCGTTGGTGAGCAGAAAGGTGACGTCTATCGCCGGGTGCGTGGTGATCTTGTAAACGGATTGCCAGGGGGCAACATGGTCGCTGGTGGTGCCCACAGCAAAAATCGGCGTACGCAGGTCGGCCAGGTTGATCGGGTAGCCGTCAACAATATAGCGGCCACTGGCCAGATCATTATTGAGGAAGAGTCCGCGCAGGTACTCGGAATGCATGCGGTAGGGCATCCGGGTCAGGTCGGCATTCCAGGCCATCAGGTCATTCATTGGCTGGCGTTCACCAAGGAAGTAGTCGCGTACCATACGCGACCAAATCAGGTCGTTGGAGCGCAACAGCTGAAAAGCGCCGGCCATCTGGTAACCGTCAAGATACCCCTTGTCCCACATCATGCTCTCGAGGAACGACACTTCGCTTTCGCCGATGAACAGACTCAGTTCGCCAGCTTCGGTAAAGTCCAGCTGGGTGGCCAGGGTGCTCAGTGTCGCCAGTCGATTGTCGTTGTCGCGGGCCATGGTGGTGGCCGCTATCGACAGCAGGGTACCCCCCAGGCAGTAGCCCACTCCGTGAATGGCCTGCCCCGGCTGGATCGTCGCGACGGCGTCGATGGCAGCCATGACGCCGAGCCGCAGGTATTCATCCATGCCAAGATCGCGATCTTCCGAGGTCGGATTGCGCCAGGACATCATGAACACCGTATGACCCTGATCGACCAGGTACTTGACCAGCGAGTTATGCGGCGAGAGGTCGAGAATGTAGTACTTCATGATCCAGGCAGGGACGATCAGGACCGGTTGCGGATGTACCTTATCGGTGCTGGGGCGGTACTGGATCAGCTCGAACAGGTGGTTGCGAAACACCACCTCGCCCGGGGTTAGCGCGAGATTTTCGCCCAGGGCAAAGGTCTCGGTCCCGAACGGCTTTTGCCCTGAGGAGAGGCGCTGGCAGTCTTCGGTAAAATTCTGCAAGCCACGTACCAGGTTCATGCCCCCTTCGGCCAGGGTTGCCTTGAGAATTTCGGGGTTGCTCCAGGGAAAGTTCGACGGTGCATAGTGGTCCAGCAGCTGCCGGGCAACGAACGACAGCACCTGCTGGCGCTGGGGCGACAGGCCGTCAATCTCGGTTGTGGCGTTATGCCACCATTGCTGATGCAACAGAAAGGCCTGGTGGATCAGGTTGTAGGGCCATTGCTGCCAGCCATCACCCGAGAAGCGCTTGTCCTGGGGCAGGGGTTCGATACAGCCATCACTTTTCGGGTTGGCGGTTTGCTGCACCATGTAATTGAGCAGGCGGGTCGACTTGCGGCCGGCTTTCTCGATCAACGCCAGCTGCTTGCCGGGTGATGTTGCCAGGTGCGCCATCCAGTCGACGCAGAGTGCCGCCAGGCCGGCAGGGCTGAGACCCAGACTGAAGCGAGCCAGGTTGGCGCGAAAGGCATGATCCAGGGCTCGGGTGCCAAAAGAGCGGTACGAGAGCGGGCTTTCGTCATCCAGCGGGCTAAAGGGGCTCGGCAGCGTTGTGGCCTGCCGATAATGCCTGCGCTGAGGTTCTGACTGTGATGCTTTCCCATCCTTCATGTCGCCCATCTTGAGTCCTCTTTGCCTGGCTGTTGTAGCGTGCTCGCAGCCCTCTGGAGTCTAGCCACTTTTCAGCAGCGTGATACTGACGGGCGTCAACATTCAGGCGAAGAAGGTGTTACTGCGCTTCCCCGTCTTGCTGGGCAGGCGCCGGTGCTGTTTCGACGGGCGTTATGCGCAGGATCGTGATCGGAGTCTGGGGCACATCGCGGTGTGGCGGGCGAATGGTAGTGGGGGTACTGCCAATCGCGTTCACCACGTCCATGCCCTTGACGACCCGGCCAAATACAGCGTATCCCTGCTGGCTGCCCCGGGCATCCAGTCGGGTATTGTCGACGCTGTTGATGAAAAACTGCGAGGTGGCGCTGTGGGGATCATTGGTTCGGGCCATGGACAGGGTGCCGGCCAGGTTGCTCAAGCCGTTGCCTGACTCGTTCTCGATGGGCGCGCGGGTCTGTTTTTTCTGCATATCCTCAGTAAAGCCGCCGCCCTGGATCATGAAGCCAGGAATGACACGGTGAAAGATGGTGCCGTTGTAGTAGCCCGCGTCGGCATACTGCAGAAAGTTGGCTACGGTCTTGGGTGCCTGATCTTCAAACAGTTCAATTTCAAGATTGCCGGCGCTGGTTTGCATCTGTATCAGGGGGCCGGCCTGGGCTGGCAGGGCGCTGATGCCAATCATCAGCCCGCAGCTCAAGGCGGTGTTGCGCAGTATCTGTTTCATGGTTGCTGTGGTTCCATTGCCCTGGACAGCAACGGCGGGGGCTGCGGTCCTGTGGTGTGTATGAGCGCTGCACGGGGCACGTCGCTCTGCGTGACCCGGTATTGAAGCCCGTGCTGCGGTGCAACGTCAAGGGTGCCCTTCGTATCCCCGAAACAACGGCCCCCCTTGAATGAATCCGGTTGCGCTGTTTTTGCGTATGCTCAAGCAAAAAGGTGAGCGGAAAGGGTTATGGGCGACAGCAGAGCAGGTGGATGGAGCAAACAGGGGCGGGTGCTGCTGATGTCGGTGGCACTGGCGTGCGGTACGGCCTGGGCCGCGCAGGATTCGGGTACGGTGCCGGCACCGCTGGCATTTGAAGTCAGGCGCAATGGCGTTGCCGTTGGTACTCACTGTGTCGCCTTCGCGCGGGAAAACAGCCGATTGAGGGTAGATGTAATGATGGACCTTGAGGTTCCCATTCCACTCTGGTTTGACTACCGCTATCGCTACAGTGCTACCGAGTGGTGGCAAGCCGGCCGGCTCGATGCGCTGCGGGTGCAGATTCAGGATGGCTCCGATCGGCTGCACATCGACGGCCGTACCCGGCAAGGGCGGTTTGAAGTCGATGGGCCCCAGGGGCTGTTGCGGCTCACCCGCGATCTGATGCCGAGCAATCACTGGAATGCTGCGATTCTGCGGGAAACCGAACTGCTGAATACGTTGACCGGTGGTACGAGTGTGCTTGATATCAAGCACGAGGGTCTTGATCGCATCCCGCTTGACGGTGGTGCAGTCGACGCGGATCGTTACCTTCTTGGCGGAGATCTGGCCGATACAAGGGTCTGGTATGACCGGCAGGGGCGCTGGCGGGGGCTGGAATTTTCGGCCCGCGACGGCTCCGTTGTTCGCCTCTATCCCCATGACATGGCTGCCATTGGGAATCAGGTCGCCACCAATCCTCTCTGGAACAGGAACCCGGTATGCAAAAACCTCAATGGCCCGTTGTCTGGATAACGGGGGCATCCAGGGGCATTGGCGCTGCGCTGGCGCTGGCGCTGGCAGGCCAGGGATGTGGTGTCGCCATCAGTGCCCGCAGTGCGCAAGCGCTGCATGAGCTGGCTCGCAGTGGCGCAGGGCTTGAAGGCGTGCTTTGGCCCTATCCGCTGGATGTCACTGATGGCGCGGCCTGTGCGGCCACGCTGGAAAAAATCGAAGCCGAGCGCGGCAAAGTCGACCTGGCTGTTCTCAATGCCGGCACACACCGGCCATTGGCCCTGGACGACTTCGAGATAGGGGCCTTTGAATCCCTGATGCAACTGAACTACATGGGGGTAGTCAATGCGGCGGTGCCGCTGCTCAAAAGCATGCGCAGTCGCGGCGCCGGCCAGCTGGCGATCACGGCGTCGGTGGCGGGCTACCGGGGCCTGCCGACAGCCAGTGGCTATGGCGCCAGCAAGGCGGCGCTGATTAATTTTGCCGAAGCGCTGAAGCTGGACCTGGTGGATACCGGCATTGTCGTCAGCCTGATCAATCCGGGCTTTGTACGAACCCCCCTGACCGACCGCAACCGCTTTCCCATGCCTTTCCTGCTTGAGCCTGAAGATGCCGCCCGGCGCATAATTCGCGGCCTGCAACGACGCCGGTTTGAAATTGCCTTTCCGTGGCGCTTCATACTGGGGCTCAAGCTCTTTCGTCTGCTGCCATACTGGCTGTATTTTCCCCTGGTTCGAAGGATTACCCGAGCATGACGGCCGAGCAAAGCTGCGCCCGCTACGTTGAACTGTTCGAACACCTGGCACCTGAGCGGCTCGGTGAGCTGGAACCCCTGCTGACTGAAGATGTGCATTTTTGCGATCCGTTCAATGATGTCCGGGGCGTGGCAGCGGTCAGGCGGGTACTGGAAGACATGTTTGAGCGCACCGAATCGCCCCGTTTCGAGGTGCTGCACTGGACGGTGAGCGGGCATTGCGGTTTTATCCGCTGGCGCTTCAGGGCCCGTGTGCCGGTGCTGGGTCTCTGGTGCGTGGAAGGCGTATCGGCCCTGGCGTTCGCCGAGGATGGGCGCATTGCCGAGCACCTGGACTACTGGGATGCCAGTTGTGTCTACGAGCAAATTCCGCTGCTGGGCGCTGTGTTGCGCTGGGTACGTCGCCGCCTCGCCTGCCGTGCCTGAATGTTGCAGGTCGCATCGGCCAAAGCGCGCTATGGTGTAGGCATACTGTTGGACGCGGAGTCCTGCCATGGCATTGACGGAACTGCTGGCCACCGATTGCATTGCGCTTGACCTCAAGGGGCGCAACAAGCAGGAGCTGCTTGCTGAAATGGTGGCGTTGCTCGCCGATGCCGGCAAGTTGACAGATCCCGAGGGGTTTCTGGCGGCGGTGAGGGCACGCGAAGCCACTGGCAGTACGGGGCTGGAACAGGGGATTGCCGTACCCCACGCGCGCTCCCCGGCCGTGCGAGAGCCTGCGCTGGCATTCGCCATAGCCAGAGACGGTATCGATTTTGGCGCCCTTGATGGCCAGCCGTCATGCCTGTTCCTGATGATCGCCGAACCCGCCGATGCCGACAGCCAGCACCTTGATGTACTGGCTGCAGCCTCCTGTCATCTGATCGATCCAGCCTTTCGCGAGCGCTTGCTGCTGGCCAGGTCAGAGACGGAGATATTGCAGCTATTTGCCGAGGCAGAAGGCGTAGAGTTGCCCCAGACCGAGGTGCAGGCAGAGGCGCATCTGGTTGCTGTGACCTCGTGCCCGGCAGGTATCGCCCATACCTATATGGCGGCGGAGCGGTTGCAGCAGGCGGCGCGGGAGCTGCATCTGGATCTGCAGGTTGAAACCCACGGGTCCGCTGGTGTGCGCGGCACGCTGTCGGTGGAGGACATTCACAGGGCGGACGCGGTCATTCTGGCGGTCGATCGCAATGTTGACCTGCGGCGCTTCGCTGGCAAGGCGTTACTGCAGGTGCCAGTCACCGACGCGATCCGTCATCCCAGGCGGTTGTTGTTGCGGGCATTGCGGTTACCCGCCGGCAGCCAGGGTGGGGCGGGCTCGTTCGAGCCTGCACCCTCTGCCGATGGCGATGGCTGGGGGTTCTATCGGCATTTGATGACGGGGGTTTCCAGCATGCTGCCCTTTGTGGTCGGCGGCGGCATCCTTATTACACTATCGCTGCTGTTTGGCATCGATGCGGCGGACCCTGCCTCGGCCGACTTTCATCCCCTGGCCAGGCTGTTGCTGCAACTGGGTGGCTCAGAGGGTGCTTTCGGGCTGATGGTGCCGGTGCTAGCGGCTTTTATCGGTCGCAGCATTGCCGACCGGCCCGGACTGATGCCGGCGATGGTCGGCGGCTATATCGCCGCACAGGCCGGCGCGGGCTTTCTGGGCGGTATGGTAGCGGGCCTCATCGGCGGTTACGGCGTGCTGCTGTTGCAGCGCCTGTGCCGCGCATTGCCGGATGCCCTTGATGCCATCCGTACCATCCTGATCTATCCGGTGCTGGGGTTGCTGCTGTGCGGGGGCCTTATGCTCTGGCTGGTGGAGCCGATGTCCGCACTCAATGGTCAGCTGGTGCAGTGGCTCAATGGCCTCAATATCGGCAACCGGGTTGCGCTCGGCGGATTGCTGGGGGGCCTGATGGCGGTTGATATGGGGGGACCCGTGAACAAGGCGGCCTATACCTTCGGGATCGCCGCCATCGAGGCGGGTAACTATTTTCCCCAGGCCGCGGTCATGGCCGGTGGCATGGTGCCGCCGCTTGGGCTGGGACTGGCGACACTGCTGTTTCCCGCCTTGTTTACCACACTTGAACGCCAGTCGGGACGCGCCTGCCTGGTCATGGGAGCCTCCTTCATTACCGAAGGGGCCATACCCTATGCGGTGGCGGATCCGTTGCGGGTCATTCCGGCATGCATACTGGGCTCAATGTTGGCCGGTTCCCTGTCCATGCTGTTTCATTGCCAGCTGCTGGCGCCCCACGGTGGGGTCTTCGTGATCCCGCTGGTGCGAAACTGGCCAGGTTACCTTCTGGCCATTGTCGCCGGTGCGGTGTTCACCGCCTGCCTGGTTGCGCTGTTAAAGCGCTTTTTCAGACCCCGGCTGGGCCGGCGTCCTGCAAAGGATAAATCCCGTTAGAGTTCAAACCGTTCACGGACAGTCTCCGGTTTGAGAAAAAACAGTCTGACCTCGCCGATGCGAAAGCCCCATTTGCTGACCCGGGCGCGATTCAGCATTACGCCACCGGGCTGAAGCAGCATCCAGTCATCGAACTGGACACGCCATTGGTGGCCGCCAACCGGCAGGTCCATGGTGTACTGCCAGCGCAAGGCATTACCGGCCACCTGGCCGCGAGCGATACCGACAACATCGTCAGCCTGGCCGGCATAGCCGCCGGCGCCATCCGGGCGGATGTGCCAGATACGGGTTTGTTTCTCGCCATCGCTGTAGCTGAAATCCTCGTGCAGAACCAGCTCATTACCATCCCAGCGGCCCTCGATATCGACAAAGAACTGGCGTTGCACAGTGCCGAAGCGGTCTTCGAATGAACCCCAGGCCAGCACACGGCCATCGAAATAGGACTCGAGCTTCAGTCGGGGGGCGGCATCACGGAACTGTTCAATTCTCATGTCGCTGCACCCGGCAAGGCAAAGACTCATCAGCACTAGCGTCAGGGTTCGTTTCATGGTTACTTGCGCTCCTCAGGCGGCGGGCCAGGCGGTGGCGTATGGCCCGGTGGTGTCCTGGCTGCAACGGGTAGTTCCACAGCAGTACCACAGCCAGTGCCTTGAATACGCAGGGCAGCACAGCGTAGATCAGTCCCAGCAGCCAAAGCGGCCCGGTATTGCCGCTGTCGAAGCCGCTGACCCCGAGCAGGACGAAGGCAAAACCCGCGGACAGGGCCAGCGCCAGCTTTGTTGCCATGTTCCAGCAGGCGAAGAGAATACCGTTGCGCTCCTGGTTGAACCGATAACGGTCCCAGTCCGACACTTCAGCTTGCAGGACATGGGGTAATGTCAGATCGGCACCCAGCGCAGCGCCAGTGACCAGGCAGATGGGCACAAAGGCTGCGGCGGTCGCCGGCGACAGTAGCGGTGCCAGGGCAAAGGCGCCGATGGCGGCGATCATCGCCAGGCACCAGAGTCGGGGCCGAGCGATGTGTCGAGACAGCAGAAGCCAGAGCGGCAGAGACAGGATGGCGGCGCCAAAATAGAGCAGGATGTAGAGCGCACGATCCTGTTCGGACCCCCCCAGCCAGGCCGACACAAACAGCGGGAACAGTACCGCGGGAAAGCCATTGGCCAGGCCGTTCAGGAACCAGGCGCTCAGCAGCCTCAGGGCCAGCCGGTTGTGTTGAAACAGGCGCCAGGTGGATACGCGGGGTGTCGCCCGGGGTTTGGCTGTCGGCGCATGGGGCAGTCTCCGCAGCGCCTGTATCGCAGCGAGGCCAGCCAGCACCGTGATACCCGCCAGCAGGTTGAGACCTTGTTGCGTGTTCAGTCCCGCCAGCGCCGCCGCCAGGGGCAGTGCGGCCGATACGACCAGCCCGGCAATCGTCATCGTCTCGCGGGCACTGGCGGCGCGGTTGCGCTGCAGGCTGTCATCATGCAGCCGTGGCAACCAGGCGATGTAGGGAATCTGGATCAGGGTCCAGCCAAGATACAGAAACAC
>JBFGZM010000008.1:0-24107 GCA_041586815.1 Marinobacterium sp.
CCGGTGCTGTTATTGAGGCGGTTCAGACGCGCCATGGCCGCTTCGATATCGGCATCGGTTGCATCCAGGCACTCATAACCTTCCTGCAGCTGTTTCTCGATCTGGATACCGGCCGCACGACCGAAGACCACCAGATCCAGCAGCGAGTTGCCGCCCAGACGGTTGGCTCCGTGCACCGATACGCAGGCCACTTCGCCACAGGCGAACAGGCCATCGATGATGGTGTCGTTACCCTCGGCATCGATGCCGATAGCCTGACCACCGATGTTGGTGGCTACACCACCCATCATGTAGTGGCAGGTCGGCACAACCGGAATCGGCTCTTTCACCGGATCCACAGCCGCGAAGGTCTTGGCCAGCTCACAGATACCCGGCAGACGGGAGTGCAGCACTTCCTCACCCAGGTGATCCAGCTTCAGGAAGACGTGATCGCCGTCCGGGCCACAGCCACGGCCGTCGAGCAGCTCCAGAATCATGGAACGGGCCACCACGTCACGACCGGCAAGGTCCTTGGCGTTGGGCGCATAACGCTCCATGAAACGCTCGCCGTCCTTGTTGATCAGGTAGCCACCTTCACCGCGACAGCCTTCTGTGACCAGCACACCGGCACCGGCAATACCGGTCGGATGGAACTGCCACATTTCCATGTCCTGCGCCGGAACACCGGCACGCAGCGCCATGCCCATGCCGTCACCGGTGTTGATCAGGGCATTGGTGGTGGACGCATAAATGCGACCCGCACCGCCTGTCGCCAGCACGGTTGCCTTGGCCTTGATATAAACGGTTTCACCGGTCTCGATGCAGATGGCGATACAGCCGACGACTGCGCCTTCGGCATTTTTCACCAGGTCAACGGCATACCATTCGTTCAGAAACACGGTACCGGCTTTCAGGTTGGCCTGGTACAGGGTGTGCAGCAGTGCGTGACCGGTACGGTCAGCCGCAGCACAGGTACGCGCAGCCTGACCACCTTCACCAAAGTTCTTTGACTGACCGCCGAAAGGACGCTGGTAGATGCGGCCCACTTCGGTACGGGAGAACGGCAGACCCATGTGATCCAGCTCGAACACTGCCTGAGGCCCAACAGAACACATGTACTCGATCGCGTCCTGGTCACCGATGTAATCGGAGCCCTTGACGGTGTCATACATGTGCCAGCGCCAGTCGTCGTTCGGATCCGCACTGGCGATCGCACAGGTAATACCGCCCTGGGCAGACACAGTGTGTGAACGGGTCGGAAACACCTTGGTAACACAGGCCGTATTCAATCCGGACTGCGCCAGCTGCAGTGCTGCACGCATGCCAGCACCACCGCCACCGACTACAATTGCGTCGAAAGTTAGCGTACGCAGCTTAGTCATCGCTTAGATACCCCACAGAATCTGAATGCCCCACACGACATAAATAAAGGTCAGCAGACCACAGACAGACTGGAACAGAAAACGCGCGCCAGTCGGTTTGATGTAGTCGGTCGATACGGACCAGAGCCCGATCCAGGCATGCGCTGCCATGGATAACAGGGCCAGCAGGGTGAAAATGCGCATTGCAGTGCCGTCGAACAGCGCATTCCACTGTTCAAACGTCAGCTCGTCACCGAACGCAAGGTAGATGATCATGAACGCAGCGTATGCGACCAGAACGACAGCGGTTACCCGCTGCACCATCCAGTCGTACAGGCCACTGCGGCCAAAACTCGTGATACTGGTTACCATACCCAAACTCCCACCAAAAGGATCGACACAGCACCGGCAATCAGAGTTGCCTTTGCCGCCAGCTGACCGCTTTCCAGCTCTTCAAAATAGCCGGCGTCCATCACCAGATGTTTAACGCCCGCCAGGCAGTGGTATACCAGCGCTGACAGCAATCCCCACGCTATCAGTTTTGCAAAGAAGCTGTCTTCAAACATGACAACCGCTTCGTTAAATCCAGCCTCGGATTCCAGTGACAATCCCAATGCATACAACATAAAGATGGCGCCAAAAAACAACGCGACACCCGTAATGCGATGCAAAATTGAAGAGATTGCCGGAAGGGGCTGTTTAATAGTTCGCAGATCTAGGTTTACAGGTCTTTTTTTGGTCACGGCTCTAGTTCACACTTGGCTGTTCTATTGCAGAACAGGGTTGCTAGGAAGTGCTCAGAGAGTAAATACCCCTGTCATCGAAGCCGCGAAAACCACCGTTGGCGCCGCAACTTCGGTGCGAGAGTATAAGCATTCCCCCCACACTTTACAATGAAACAGCAGTCCCTCCGTACGCCGCCACCCCCCGAAAACACACAACAACACGGCATCTACAACTAATGGCCTAGGGGTGCAAGCCACTCCCGGCATGGCCGTATACTGTTTTTGCTGCACTGCAAAGACATGGCCCATACTGTTTTTGCTGCACTGCGAAGATAAGACCCCTCCCACCAATTGACAATCCCGTTTCAATCTCTATATTGGGTGGGTCCAAATCGGGCCTAGACATTAAGATGTGGCATGTCACGAACGTGCCACTGCAATACTTACGACAAGAATAGGAGCCGCAAATGGCTGACAAGAAAGCACGGTTGACAGTCGACGGTCTTGATGAAGCTATCGAATTGCCTGTGTATTCCGGCACAGAAGGCCCTGACGTAATCGACGTCCGCCCGCTCACCGGCAAAGGTCTGTTCACCTACGACCCCGGCTTCGTCTCCACAGCTGCCTGCGAATCCAAAATCACCTACATTGATGGCGACCAGGGCATCCTGCTGCATGGCGGCTACCCCATCGAACAGCTGGCTGACAAATCCGATTACCTGGAAGTGTGCTATCTGCTGCTCAATGGCGAACTGCCGAATCCCGAACAAAAAGCGGCCTTCGTCAACACCGTCAAGAACCACACCATGGTTCACGAACAGATGAGCCACTTTTTTAACGGCTTTCGTCGCGACGCCCACCCGATGGCCATCATGGTCGCCTGCGTTGGCGCCCTTTCCGCGTTCTACCACGACTCCCTGGACATCAACGATGCCCACCACCGTGAAGTCTGCGCCTTCCGCCTGATCGCGAAGATGCCGACCCTGGCCGCCATGTCCTACAAGTACTCAATCGGCCAGCCATTCATGTACCCGCGCAACGACCTGGGCTACGCCGAGAACTTCCTGCACATGATGTTCGGCACTCCCTGCGAGGAATACAAACCCAACCCGGTGCTGGCCAAGGCCATGGACCGCATCTTTGTATTGCACGCCGACCACGAACAGAACGCGTCAACGTCCACGGTGCGCCTGGCAGGTTCCTCCGGCGCCAACCCGTTTGCCTGCATCTCCTCCGGCATTGCCGCCCTTTGGGGGCCGGCGCACGGCGGCGCCAACGAAGCCGTGCTGACCATGCTGGAAGAAATTGGTGACGAATCCAATATCGCGGAATACGTTGAGCGTGCCAAGGATCCGGAAGACCCCTTCCGCCTGATGGGCTTCGGTCACCGCGTCTACCGCAACTTCGACCCGCGCGCCAAGGTCATGAAAGCGACCTGCGACCAGGTCCTGAAGGAGCTGGGCGTCGAGAACGAGCCACTGCTGAAGATCGCCAAGCGCCTGGAGCAGATCGCCCTGGAAGATCCGTACTTCGTCGAACGCAAGCTGTACCCCAACGTCGACTTCTACTCCGGCATCATCCTCAAGGCCATCGGCATTCCGACCAGCATGTTCACGGTGATTTTCGCGCTGGCACGCACCATCGGCTGGATCTCCCACTGGAGCGAGTTCCACAGCAGCCCGAACCGCATCGGCCGCCCGCGCCAGCTTTACACCGGCTCGAAAAAGCGCGACTACCCCGCCTGATACAAGCCAACCCACCAGGGCCGCGCCAGTCGCAGCCCTGATCCGAGCGCCAGGGACGGCGCTCCGCACCTTCGCTTACACCCCCTCCATCGAGCGCACTGCGCTGATACACTCCTGCCCGCCCCCTTCTCGCCAGCCATCAATGTTCGCAGCGCCTTGCGCCAACCGAGACCCAACATCCACACGAAATGCCAGACACAAAAAATCCGGCAGCTCGACAAGCCCGCCGGATTTCATTGTCACTCCCGATAACCCACATTCGGGAAACAGCGGCCGCCGCCGCCCTCAACCGGCAAACTCAGTCGAGGGACGTCGACTCGATACGATGAATGCTCAGGTCAGCCCCATTGAACTCCTGTTCCTGGGACAATCGCAGACCCGCCACCAGCCTGACGCTACCATAGACCAGCATGCCGCCCACCAGAGCCACACCAATACCAGCCAGGGTGCCTGCCAGTTGCGACAACAGGCTGACACCACCCAGACCGCCCAGAGCTTCACTGCCGAAGATTCCCGCGGCAATGCCACCCCAGGCGCCACAGACACCGTGCAGCGGCCAGACACCCAGCACATCGTCGATCTTCCAGCGGTTCTGCATCAGCGTAAACAGCCACACGAAAATCGCCGCAGCCACACCGCCAACCACCAGCGCACCGATGGGATGCAGCACATCCGAGCCTGCACAGACCGCCACCAGCCCCGCCAGCGGACCATTGTGAATAAAGCCGGGGTCGTTGCGCCCGAGCACCAGCGCTACAACAATACCACCAACCATGGCCATCAGGCTGTTGACCGCCACCAGACCGGCAATACCATCCAGCGTCTGCGCCGACATCACATTAAAACCAAACCAGCCAATACAAAGAATCCAGGCCCCCAGGGCCAGGAAGGGAATATTGGACGGCGGATAGGCCACCAGCCGGTCGCCACGGTAGCGGCCATCACGGTTTCCAAGCTGCAGCACCGCCACCAGCGCTATCCAGCCCCCCACCCCGTGCACGACAACGGAGCCGGCAAAGTCGTGAAACTGGGCACCAAAGCGGGATTCGAGCCACCCCTGAAAACCGTAGTTGCCGTTCCAGATAACACCCTCGAAGAACGGGTACACCAGCCCGACAGTCAGCGCCGAGGCGGTCAGCATCGGCCAGAACCGCGCACGCTCAGCCACACCACCGGAAATAATGGCCGGGATCGCCGCCGCAAAGGTCATCAGAAAAAAGAACTTGACCAGTGCATAGCCGTTATTCTGTGTCAGCGTCGCCGCGTCGGAGAAAAAGGTAATGTCATAGGCAACCCAGTAACCCACAAAGAAATAGACAACGGCAGAAAAACCAAAATCGGTCATGATCTTGACCAGGGCATTTACCTGATTCTTGTGCCGTACCGTACCGACCTCAAGAAAGGCAAAGCCTGCATGCATGGCAAACACCATAATGGCGCCCAGCAGAATAAAGAGCGTATTCGAACTCTGAATCAGGGTTTCAACCGCACTGTTAACCGTATCCAAGAACAGCCTCCTAGCAAAGGTGCGCCATCAGCACGACACACTTAAGGCACCAACATCGTGCAATTTATTATTTATCGACCCGTCCCGGTGCAAAATCACCCACAACCGATCCTGTCTCCTTTCGACTCCGTCTTGCGACGACAAACCGCCACCCGCCCGGTCTTCAAGACTGTCTGCCAACGACCGGTGAGCACCGATATGGCGCATTTCGAAACCTTTCGCCCCGATATAAAGCATTTTTTGTGCCACAAAGCGGTTCAGCCGCCCCACCCCATGACGCAAAACGCCGCACCCTGATGGATGCGGCGTCGCCGACTCGCCTGATACCGGTACCGCCAAGCCCGCTAGGCCTGGTGACGGATCTCGAAGCAGACATGAATACCTTTGCTGCGCTTGAAGTCCGGATCCAGCGTCCTGGCCGTAATATCCCGGATATCAAGCCCCGCCAGGGCCTCGTAATCGAGCTCAAAGCGGCGGTAGTTGTTCGAAAACAGCAGTACCCCGCCAGGGCGCAGCAACTTCATGGCCGCCTGTACCAGAGACACATGATCGCGCTGAATATCCAGCACTTCCTCCATTCGCTTGGAGTTCGAAAAGGTCGGCGGGTCGAGAAATATCAGATCAAATGCCGCGCCGCGGGGCTGATTCAGCCACTTGATACAGTCCGCCTGGATAAACTGGTTGGCACCGCCGGCAAAACCGTTCAAGCCCATGTTTTTCATGGCCCAGCCTAGATAGGTGGCCGACATGTCCACGCTGGTCGTGGACGCTGCCCCCCCGACGGCTGCATGCACCGATGCAGTACCGGTATAACAGAACAGGTTCAGCACATCCTTGCCCCGTGCCAGCGACTGAATATGTCGTCGCACCGGTCGGTGATCCAGAAACAGCCCGGTATCAAGATAGTCATGCAAATTGACCCGCAATTTGCAGCCATGCTCCTGCACCTCGATAAAGTGGTCGGTCTGCCCCTGACGCTCATACTGGCTAGTGCCCTGCTGGCGACGGCGCTGCTTGAGCACCACGCGCTCAGGCTTGACCCCCAGCACCCCGGGAATCACGCTAATCACATCCTGCAAACGCTCAAACGCCCTGCGAGGATCGATCGAGCGCGGTGGCGCATACTCCTGCACATGCACCCAGTCACCGTAACAGTCCACCGCCACAGCATACTCCGGCATGTCGGCATCATAGAGACGATAGCACTCGATTTGCTCGCGCTTGAGCCACCTGGACAACCCTTTCAGATTTTTCTTCAGACGATTGGCAAACATCTGCGCCTGGTCACTGACAGGACCTTCCTGCTCCTGGGGCAGCGGCCGATCCCGCTTGGCATGCAGCGAAAACAGAAACAGGCCACATTCGATGGCGCCGTTGTACAGCTTGTACTGACGATCAACCTTGAGACCGATGACCTTGCACTGGTCCGCATTGCCACTGAAGATCGCTACCTTCCAGCCACCGAACCGGCGCTTGAGCCGTTCACCCATCTGACGGTACATGTACATCAGCTCGGTCTCATCACCGATACGCTCGGCATAGGGCGGATTCGTGACCAGCAAGCCGGGACCCGGCGCCGGCACATCCAGCTCCACCATATCCTGCTCGCGCCAGTCGATAACGCCCGCAAGCCCGGCACGCTCGGCGTTCTGCTGCGCGATCTGCAGCACGGACGCATCACGATCATAACCAGTAAAATGCACGGTGAGCGCCGCCAGACCCTGCTCACGCCGCTGAATCGCCTCCTCGTGCAGCTCGCGCCACAGACCCTTGTCATGCTGCAGCCAGCGACTGAACCCGAAACGCTGACGCAACAACCCCGGCGCGATATCCGCCGACATCATGGCCGCCTCGATCAACAAGGTACCCGAACCACACATCGGATCCAGCAGCTGCGGATGCGTCTGCGCCACCTGCGGCCAGCCGGCACGGCACAATACCGCCGCCGCGAGGTTTTCCTTCATCGGCGCCTGCCCTGCGCGCTTGCGGTAGCCACGCCGGTGCAGGCTGCCCCCCGACAAATCCAGCGCTATGGTGGCCTTGCCGCTGTAGAGGTGCACATTGATACTCAGGTCCGGCTCGGCACGGTCCACGGTCGGGCGATTGCCTGTCGCAGCCCTGATCTGATCCACCACCGCATCCTTGACCCGCTGAGCGCCAAAGTGGGTATTGACGATATGCTCGGTACGTCCGGAGAAATCCACCGACAGGGTGCCCTGCGGACGCATATGATCCAGCCACGGTACCTGCTGCACCGCTGCATAAAGCTCATCCGCCGTATTCACCGCTACAACCTGCAGCGGCAGCAGCACACGGTTCGCCAGGCGCGACCAGAGACAAACGCGGTAGGCATCGATCAGCTCACCGTCAAAATGAACCCCAGCCTGGGTTTCCTTCACCGACGCCATGCCGAGCATTTTCAGCTCGTCCAGCAGCAGTCCTTCGATACCCCTGGGGCAGGTCACAAAAAAGTTCATCAGCCACGCTCTTCAAGTTGCTTCACACAGCCAGCCCCGAATACCGCGGCACGCAGCTGAATAAAGAAATTCATTCAATTTTATAAAAATATTAATGAAAATAATTCATTAACTGACTATATCTGGCGACAGTAATATAAGTTTTTGAAAAATATGGAGTTTTTAAGCATTTTGAGTATATGCACTATCACCGGGTCCACTCTCATAGTTTATTAGGATCGTAACTGGCGCCGAATTCCGTTATCAATGAAAGCTGTGGTACACGAGAGGATCTGCCACACCTGCTGGGATCGGACGTTTTACCCCCGTCCCGGATTTAGAATTTCAGAGAGGCGTACTATGAAGACACAGAAACGCGATAAAACCTCTACTTTGTTTAACCGCGGTTTTCAGGCGGGTCTGGACGGAAAGTCCAAAAGCACCTGCCCCGTTAGTGAGATCGCTTTACGTACACACTGGATGAGTGGATGGCGCGAGGGACGGGAGGCCCACTGGAGCGGTCAATCCGGCGTCTCAGCAATACAAGCCAACCCGTCACTGCACTGATATATCTCGAATAATTCAATTATCAGGATTTTGAATGGCTCCCCGCGGGGAGCCATTTGCCAACTGGCAAAGCCTCAATCTAGCGCTGCCTCGCCTGCACTGCCCTGATGGCCTCCACAGAGTCGCTCACCAGCTGGGGCCCCTGGTAAATGAATCCGCTGTAAATCTGCACCAGGCTTGCGCCCGCCTCAATTTTCTCCGCTGCATCGAAGCCCTCGGTAATACCGCCTACACCAATGATCGGCAAGGCCCCATCGAGCTCAGCCGCCAGCTGGCGAATGGTTCGGGTCGAGCGATTGCGTACCGGTGCGCCACTCAACCCCCCGTCTTCGATACGCAACGGGGAGTCCTCGACACCGTCTCGGGACAGCGTTGTGTTGGTGGCGACAACAGCATCCAGCTCATAGGTTTTCAGCGCCTTGGCGACCATGACGACCTCTTCATGGGTCATGTCTGGCGCAATCTTCACCGCAATGGGCACATAGCGGTCATGCAACCTGGCCTGACGCGCCTGCTCAAGCTTGAGACGGTTCAACAGGCTGTTGAGGGACTCGCCAAACTGCAGCGTTCGCAACCCGGGCGTGTTGGGAGACGAGATATTCACTGTAATGTAGCTCGCCCGCGCATAGACCTTTCGCAGACAGTAAATGTAATCTTCGTCCGCTCTTTCGTTCGGCGTATCCTTGTTCTTGCCAATATTGATGCCCAGCACACCGTCGAAGCGGCTGCGTTCAATATTTTTCAGCAACTGGTCAACGCCCAGGTTATTAAACCCCATGCGATTGATAAGCGCCATGTGCTCCGGAATGCGAAACAGACGCGGCCGGGGGTTTCCGGCCTGGGCACGCGGCGTGACCGTTCCGACCTCAATAAAGCCAAACCCCATGGCAGCCAGCCCATCGATGGCAACACCGTTTTTATCCAGCCCTGCGGCCAGGCCGACGGGATTGGGAAAGCGAATGCCCATCACTTCCACCGGGCAACTCTCCGTCCGCGCGCCAAGCAGACGGTGCATGCCCAGATTAGCCATCAGGTTCATACCCCCCAGAGCAAGCTCGTGGGACAGCTCGGGCTCCAGTTTGAACATCGAATAACGCGCAAGCTGATACAACATGGATTATCCAACAGGGTTCACAGAAATAAGGCGGCATTATAGGCGACACTGATGCCCCTGAACACCCGCGTGCCACCGCGGCAATGTCATCAGACGCGTGCGATCGAACGAAAACGCCCCTGAATGTCGAAATGAATCACAAAGCGCCCGTGAACGCCCTCGTGGAGTACAAAGGGCTGCAGAATGCCTGCCGGGAAGCGCACCCGGCGCCCGTCCAGCGCGATTACCGTTACCTGAAGCCGCCCCTGCGACTGGTAATGCCGCAGATATTCTTCCCGACTGATTGCGAGCTCAAACTCAACCTGTGCCATGTTTCATCCAACCTGCCTGACCATCCCCTGCCCCGTCGCGCCTGATAATGCACCAATCAGGTGTCGAATTCGACCCGCCACGCCCTCGTCGCAACCACAACAGCAACCGTAACCGGAACCGCCGGAGCCCAGCGCGGCATTAACGTGCCGAATCCAACACCTAAATAGCCCAAAAACGCGCCCTGTCCTGCTGGCTCTGCTATTGTTTGCGGACAGATAACGCATTTAGGGTTGCCTCGACAACCATGAGGGTCGACAGGCATTGAAAACACTTGATGCCGGATCCGCCGCAAAGGCCCTGCATGGGCCTGGATTTCCAACAAGTCATTGATATGCGAGGGGGGTTACCTGATAATGACGCAGGACGCGGACCTGAAACTTTGGGCCATTTCAAGCTTGTATCCCGCTTGACGGCTTGCACCAGAGTGGCCCTGACGGGTCTTTCACAGCCAGCTGAATTAAAGGCACTATGCGCAAGCTGCCATTAGTACTGAACCTCATCTGCCTGCCCGTCTTCGCTGACGTGTCGGCCTACCTGGATCGAAACACGATCACGGCGCAGGACACGGTTCGTCTGACGCTTGAGGCTGACTCTCGCATCCAGCAGGAAATCGACTTCTCTCCGTTGTACCGCAACTTTCAGTTTCTGGGCAGCAAACAGCTCACCCTGTCGAGCCACGCCGGTGGCGACAGCCAGTACCGTACGCGCTGGGAAGTACTGCTACGCCCCAAGTCCACCGGAGAAATCAATATTCCCCCACTGCTGCTGGGCCTCGAGTCCAGTAACAGCCTGCAACTCAAGGTGCTAAGCGGCGCAGCCCGCGATAGCGGCCTGCAGGGCGAACAGGTTTACATAGAAGCCAGCCTGGATACCAACGAGGTCTATCAGGACAGTCAGCTGATCTATACCGTGCGCCTGTACCACGCCATTGACCTGCTGCCTGACACCCAGCTGACAGATCCCTATCTTCCCGGCGCCCTGATCAAGCCCCTGGGCGAACAGTCACGTTCAACCCAGCAGATACGCGGCCGCAGATATAATGTCATCGAGCAGCGCTATGCACTGTTTCCAGGCCAGACAGGCACCATGACGCTGGACGGCCCCATTTTCGAAGGGCGCGCCAGGCATGACAACAGCCAGATCCAGTTGCAGGCACGACCGCTGGAAGTCGCGGTTATTCCACCGGCCTACCAGAGTGCCCGGGGATACTGGCTGCCAGCAACCGGACTGACCCTGGAAGACGACTGGCAGACGCGCCAGACATCCAGCCTCGACGATAGCCTGGGATACAGCATCAGCCTGACCGCAACCGGCCTGCCGGCATCACGCCTGCCCTCACTGGCACCGCCGGCGGGCGCCACCTTCGACCTCAGCGTCGACAGTGTGGAACTGATCGAAGACGTCTCCGAGCAGGGCATCACCAGCCGGCGCACCGAGCACATCGTATTGCGCCCCCATGCTGCGGGCACACTGACCCTGCCCCCCGTTGATATCACCTGGTGGGATCTCAATACCGACAGCGCGCGCAATGTGACCCTGCCCGAACACCCGCTGCAGGTTCAGCCTCGCTCCCAGGCTGCAGTGGCCGCCCTGGCCCTGCCACCGACCGCTGCAGCATCACAGACCACAGCACAGGACAGCAATGCCGCGGCAACGGGCGCCTCGGTCGCACGCCTGCAGCAGGCACTGAATGAAAGCCGGCTATTGATCGGCCTGTTGACGTTCATCAGCCTGGTTTCATCCCTGGGCTGGCTCTACACCTTCAACCATCTTCGCCAGCTACGCCACGAGGAGCGGCAACAGGCTCAGCAGGAAGAAATGCGGCGCCGTCGCAAGCTCCTGATGGCCCACCAGATGGCGGAGAAAAATACTTTCCAGGCCCTGGCCATGGCATGCCAGCAGAATAATCCGGCCGTAGCCAAACTGCGCCTGGTGGAATGGGCACAGAATTTCTGGCCCGACCAGCACATATTCAACAGCGAGGATATCAGTGATGCGGCGCGCAGCCAGACACTCGATTTTCTGATTCTGGATCTCGAACAGCATGTTCACCAGGAGGACAAGGCACTCTGGCAGGGAGACCTGTTGCTAGAAGCGATCGAGAAGCTGCGCGACCGCCGCCCCGATGGTTACGAAGAAGCCCCGCTACCTGAACTGAGTTTCGCATCCTGATGCATGGACGCTAACTGCCCGCGCCTGAAACAGCCCCCCGACCAGACCTCCGGCCTGACTGCCACGACTAGCTGCTGCTACCTGCATCGGCGACAGCCGTTCTCAGCGCCGCTTCAAGCGACGTGCAACGAAAGCGGTAACCCGCATCCAGCAGGCGGCGAGGGTATGCCCGCTGCCCCGATACCAGCAACTCGCTGGCCTCTCCCAGCAGCAACTGAAGCACTGTCGCCGGCAGCCGCAACCGGGCCGGACGACGCAACACAGCACCGAGCGTGCGGCTGAAACAGGCATTGGTGACCGCATCCGGTGCACAGGCATTGAAAGGCCCTCGCAGGGTGCGCTGCTCCAGCAGGAAACGAATGATCGCGACCTCATCCTCCAGTGCAATCCAGGACATCCACTGCCGTCCGTCGCCAATCGGGCCACCCAGCCCGAACCGAAAGGCCGGCAGCATCTTTGCCAGGGCACCTCCGTGCCCCAGCACAATTCCGGTACGCAGCAGGCAGACCCTCACCCCCAGCGCTTCGGCCTGCAGTGCACAGTTCTCCCAGTCAGCGCACAGCTGATGCGCAAACCCGGGCCTGTAGTCATCCGCCTCCTCCGTCAACGGCATGTCACCGCTGTGAACACCGTAGTAGCCAACCGCCGAGCCACTGACCAGCACCTCCGGCCGCCGGTCCAGGCGCCTGATCAGCTCCAGCAACGCCTCAGTGGTTTCGAGCCGGCTTGCGCGCAGCACTTGCTTGCGCGCATCACTCCAGCGCCGATCGACAATAGCAGCGCCCGCCAGGTTGACGATGGCATCGATCGCCTCGCTGCTGCCAACCTGATCCAGCCGATCCAGTACCCGTACGCCAAGCCGGCGAGACGTTCGCTGTGCCGAGCGCGACAGCACCAGGACCTCATGCCCTGCCGCCACCAGGTCACGCACCAGCGCCGTACCGATAAAGCCACTCCCGCCGCTGACCAGAACCTTCATGTGCACTCCCTTCCGTTTCCAATCGGCGCCGCTTTTCAGTTAAGCTTCGCTCTCTTCAATCCAGCTACACGAGACAGCCATGTTTACCGGTATCGTTCAGGGCAAAGCCCGTGTCGTCGCAGTACAGCGCCACCCTCAGTTTATGCAACTCAGCCTGGATTTGCCGCCTGAGCGCGCCAATCAACTCGAGCAGGGCGCGAGCATCGCGGTAAATGGCACCTGCCTCACCGTCACCGGCTTCGAGGGTACCCGGGTCAACTTTGACCTGATCACTGAAACGCTGCGCGCCACCAACCTCGGCGAGCTGCAGACGGGGGATGAAGTCAACTTCGAGCGGGCGGCGCGCTTTGGGGACGAAATCGGCGGGCACCTGCTGTCGGGGCACGTCCATGCCACCGCAGAGATCATCAGCATTGAGACAACAGAGCACAACTGCATCATCAGTTTTGCCGCGCCACCGGCGCTGCAGAAATACATTCTTCCCAAGGGTTTTGTCGCACTCAATGGCTGCAGCCTCACGATCGGTGACGTGCAGAACGGTCAGTTCAATGTCTACCTTATCCCGGAAACCCTGGCAGTCACGCGCTTTGGCGCCGCCCGGGTGGGCGAGCGGGTCAACATTGAGGTGGACCCCCACACCCAGGCAGTGGTCGACACCGTAGAACGCTACCTCAAGGCACAGCCCAGCCCCTGACACACGCCTGCTGCCCGCAAAACACCAAAAACCATGACGCTGCGCTAGCGCGTCATGTCCTGCAGCAGATCACGGTACAGCTCGACGTACTCCTCGGACTGATGTTCGCCGAACAGCGGGTCCGCATTGCGCGGCAGCTGCTGGCTCAAGCTCTCCCAGTCCGACGCCGTGCCCAGACGCTCCAGGCGGGGGAAGACCTGCTGTTCTTCAAACTCCATATGGGCCTTCTGCTCTTTCACATAAAGTTCCAGCTTGCCGATCAGCTGCTCCATCGGCACCAGGGTGTCGTTCAGTATGCTGTCGATCACATCGCTCAGATCACGGGACAGCGCCTGCAGGCGCTGATGCTGAATCTCACATTGCTGCATGAGGTCATCAAGCTGAGGATCCCGGCCTTGAAAATGCGCCAGCAAAGCGTCTTCACGCGAATGGTGATGCTGATCGGCGTAGTCACCGATATAGCTGATGGTATCGGCCATGAGCCGGTAATTCGGACGGGTACCGGCACGCAGTTTGGCGACCTTGGCATCAAGGATGTCCAGCAGCCGGCCCAGATTAAGGTGATCGCTTTGCAGTTCGGCAACAATGGTCATATAGAGCCTCCACGCTGAATGAGTAGCTGTACCTGCCTTTACTATAGACAAGCCAGATGACGTGAAGTTGACTGATCAGGCGGGCAGTGCTGTGCCTGGCGGCAACGTCCGCTGCAGCAATGCATGCAACTCCTCCAGATCCTGCACCCGAAGATCCGTCAGCTCCGGCCAGTCTCGCCCCTCCCGGCTGTCCACATGCACTGTCATCATCCCGGCGTTGCGCCCCGCCTCCAGGTCGTAACGGAAATCCCCCACCATCAGTGCGTTCTCAGGCTCGGCACTCCAGGCGCTGAGCAGATGCTCCAGACCACCGGGGTCGGGTTTGGGCCGGGCTTCATCTCGCCCGAGCACAAAGGCCGGATCAAAGTAGGATGCCACCCCTATCGCACGCAGCGACAGCAGCGCGAACTCGCGGGTATTGCGCGTCAGAATGCCGAAGCGGCAGTTGCGTGCATTCAGCCACTCAAACAGCGGCAGCAACCCGGCAGCGGGCTCGGCCTTCTGCGCATAGTAGCGCTCGAGACCGTCCAGCTGAGCATAAAGACGGCTGCGCTGTGGCTCTGCCAGCCCCGCCAGCGTGGCCAGAATATCCACGCCCGGCGAGAGACCCAGCTCACGACGAATGTGATCAAAGTCATGTACAGGACGGGTCAGGGTACCGTCCAGATCAAACACCCAGTAGCGTCGCTGATGCAGTGATTCCATCTCAGCCGTCCACAGCAGTGTCGCTGGTCATGTTGTCCAGCAGACCACCAAGCTTGTCTTCGACTTCCCGCAACATGACCTGATAGCGCTGCTGATTGCCATTGCCCTCGCTCAGCAGCCGCTCCAGATTGCCGATGCTCTCCTGGCTGTCCCGAAGCGTTTGCAGCATGTTGCGTGAACGCTTCTTGCTACTGTCCGTGAGCTGATCGATACGACTGAAGGTACGCTTGAGCTGGTCATCCAGATCATGGATATGCTGGCTGACCTGCAACAGACCGTCATTGATTGAAAGGCTGACCCCTCCCACCTGCTGCTCAAGTCGCAACACGGCATTGCGAAACCGTGAAAGAAACTGCTCACCTTCACGATCCATGAAGATTGATAGCAGCTCCTCCGGGTAAATCGCCCGGTTGCGACCATCAGCCCGCATGGCGTACTGACCGCTGGGGGTACAGTAGGGTTTGGCGGGACCCGAGGGAATCTCGACACGCAGAATGGGCGTAGCGCCGAGATTTTCAATGAAAATCTCAACATCGATATTGGGATAACAGCCGGTGGCCTTGTTGATCAGACTGAGGCGCGCGCCATCATCCACATCACATCCCACCACCTGGCCACGCTGCACGCCATCATCGCTGGTGTACTCGTCAATACCGATCAGGAGAGTGCCGCCGGTGGCGGCATTGGAGAAGGCGACCAGATCACTGGCATGAACCGCAGACGCCTCGCGCTTGAAGTCCACGTTGACACCTTCCGGCATCTGCAGCAGACGGCGCGTGCGCCCGGTAATGCCACGATACTCTTTTCTCATGGGCATCGTCTCATGCGGATCAGCGGAGCAACCTTATGACCTGTAGATACCGTCGTCGAACGGATCCAGCGGATGCTCCAGCATCTTGTCATCACGAAAGTACAGAACCCGGCCTTCAAACTTGAGCCCCTTGGACGCAAACCAGCGATCCGTATCCTCGCAGCCTTCGTCCGCCTGGCTGGTCTTCATCCGTGCCATCAGCAAGCGGTAGAAGTAAAGCCCGAAAAGCGCGGCCGAAGCGCCCAGAAAAAAATCCGAAGCCAGCGCGAACACCAGCGTCACCACACCGGCAACCCAGACCCGGCTTGCCTTGGCAACTTGCATTGCCCGGTAGGCGTCTTCACGCTGATCCCGGAACTTGAGGTAGCGACGATAGTTCTGTTGCAGGTCGAACTTGTCGTGGCTTGAAAGCAATCTTTCCATCTAGTGCATCCCTGAGTATTGCTTGGATATTGGCAACTTGATTGTCTGGCAGTATAACCAACCCTGCCATCGGGGTCTTGTTCAGTTCAGGCTCTTGCTGACCACTTCGTACACATCCCGCGACAGCTCGCCACTATCCAGAATGCGTTGCAGCTGAGCCTGCATCAATACCTGGCGTGCCGCGTCATATTTGCGCCAGCGGGTCAGCGGGGTCAGCAGGCGCGAAGCCATCTGCGGATTCAACCGGTTCATCTCGATGATTCGATCGGCCAGGAAAGCATACCCTGCCCCACTGGCATCATGGAAGTTGATCGCATTCATGGCGCAGAAAGTCGATATCAGCGAGCGCACCTTGTTCGGGTTGCGCAGGTCAAAGGCCGCATGCTCCATCAGTGCCTGAATCCGGGCCAGGGCGCCAGGCTTGGGATCACAGGCCTGTACTGCGAGCCACTGGTTCACCACCAGTGTCTCGCTTTCATAGCGCTGATAGAAGTCCTCCAGCACGGAGGCAGCATCGACCTCGAAACCCGAATGAGCAATCAGGCTGAGCGCCGCCTGGCGCTCGGTCATGTTGTCACAGCCATCATACTGCGACCGGGCACGGGCCAGGTGCGCCGGCGCCTCCAGTGCCATGAGATAGGACAGGCAAAGGTTGCGCAGACTGCGCCGCGCCACCTGATCGGCCGACGGCGCATAGTCGCCCACCGGCGCCAGCGCCTCGTAACGGCGCAGCAGCGCAGGCTCCAGTGCACGGGCCAGCTCAACGCGGACAAACTGGCGGGCAATATGGATGGCATCCACATCAATACATTCGGACAGCTCGCTCAGATAGGCCTCGGACGGCAGAGACAGCACCTTGGCCACCATGGCCGGGTCCAGACTCTCATCATCCAGCACCGCGGCATAGGCCCCCACCAGCGCGCTATCGAGCTGCAGCGCCTCACCCCGGCGATAGTCCTCCATCAATCCCTGAATGATCTCGACCGCCAGCTGCTGACCGGCATCCCAGCGATTGAAACCGTCACTGTCGTGACGCATCAGGAACACCAAAGCATCACGACCATAGGGGTACTGCAGCCGCACCGGTGCTGAAAAACCGCGCAGCAAGGATGGCACCGGGCGGACCCTGACCTGATCAAACTCGAAGCTCTGGCGCTGCTCGGTCAGCTCCAGCACCACGGTCGTCGCCTCACCGTCCAGCACCATGTCAGTGCCTGCTGCATCCAGCAGCCCCACCGATAACGGGATATGCAGCGGCAGCTTTTCAACCTGGTCAGGCGTTTGCGGCAACAACTGCTCAACATGCAGACGGTAGCGCTGTGAGGCAGCGTCATAATCATCGGTCACGCGCAGCGTCGGTGTGCCGGCCTGACTGTACCAGCGACGAAACTGCGTCAGATCCCGCCCCGATGCGGTTTCCATGGCGCAGACAAAGTCATCGGTGGTAACGGCCTGGCCGTCGTGGCGCTCGAAATACAGATCGGATCCCTGGCGAAACAGCTCTGGCCCCAGCAGGGTATGCAGCATGCGAACCACTTCGGCGCCCTTCTCGTACACCGTCAGGGTGTAAAAGTTGGAAATTTCGATATAGGACGCCGGGCGTACCGGGTGCGCCATGGGACCGGAATCCTCGGCAAACTGCGCGGTGCGCAGCAGGGTGACATCCTCCACCCGCTTGACGGTACGTGAATTGATATCGGCCGAGAACTCGGCATCACGAAACACCGTGAAGCCTTCTTTCAGGCTCAGCTGGAACCAGTCACGGCAGGTAACGCGGTTGCCGGACCAGTTGTGAAAATACTCATGTGCCACCACGCCTTCGACCCGCTGATAGGCGGCATCCGTGGTGGTTTGCGAGCTGGCCAGTACGCAGGAAGTGTTGAATATGTTGAGACCCTTGTTTTCCATGGCCCCCATATTGAAGAAGTCCACCGCCACGATCATGTAGATATCCAGATCGTACTCGCGACCGTAGACCTCCTCGTCCCAGCGCATGGCATTGATCAGGGAATCCATGGCGTGATCAAGCTTGTCCAGATCCTTGGGCTCGGCAAAGATGCGCAGCGCGACGTCCCGCCCGGATGCAGTCCTGTAGGTGCGCTCGATATGCTGCAGATCACCGGCCACCAGCGCAAACAGGTAAGCGGGCTTGGGAAACGGGTCTTCCCAGGTCACCCAGTGGCGCCCACCCTGCTCACCGGAGTCCACCGGGTTGCCGTTGGACAGCAACACCGGGAAGCGCCCCTTCTCCGCCTCGACTGTGGTGGTAAAGACCGACATCACATCGGGCCTGTCCATATAGAAGGTAATGCGCCGAAACCCTTCAGCCTCGCACTGGGTACAGTACATGCCGCCCGACAGATAGAGCCCTTCGAGAGCGGTATTGGTCTGCGGGTGAATGCGGGTGGTACAGGACAGCTCGAATCGCTCCGGGACCTCGGTGATGGTCAGCAACTCGCCTTCGCGACCGTAGTCTCCCGTCGCCAGCACCTGACCGTCGATGGCCAGGCGACACAGCTCCAGGCTTTCATGCCCGTGCAGCTCAAGCGCGGCCTGCGCCACTGTCGATTCGGGATTACGCCGTACCTGTAACGTAGAATGCACCAGCGTCTGGTCATCGCCCAGCTCGAAATGCAATACGGTTGCATCTATCAGGTACGCCGGAACCTGATAATCCTTCAGATAAATTGCCTGCGGTTGTTCTGCCATGCCTGCTTCACCCTATTCGGAACGAAATTCCACCTCGTAGGAGGTGTATTTGCGCAAGTTGATCACACCGGTATCCAGTATCAGATACTGCCCCTTGATGCCCAGGAGCTGCCCGCTGACTTCGGGTGTCTTATCCAGATTCAGTGAGCTGACTTTAAGCGGATAGTTCAATACCGGATATTCAATGGATACTTCGTCGGCCTCCAGTCGCTGCAAGGCCTGCAATCCAAAACGCTGCTCAAGCTCCGCCATGCCCGCAGCACTGAGCTCAAACAGCCTGTCGCGTTCGGCCTTGAGGTCCAGCGCAGGGATCCCCCCCTTGAGCATGGTTCGCCAGTTGGTCTTGTCCGCTACCTGATCCTTGAACAGGTGTTCCATCAGCCCCGACTGCAGACGGGAATCAACCCGAAGAATCGGCAGCGCCTGCACCGCCCCCTGGTCGATCCAGCGCGTGGGCACCTGGGTTCCCCGGGTAATCCCCACCTTGATACCGGAGGAATTGGCGAGATAGACAATATGACTCTGGAAACAGAACTGCTCGCCCCAGGACGGGTCGCGGCAGGTCCCCAGGTGATAATGGCACTTTTCCGGGCTCATGATGCAGCTGTCACATTCGGGCAGCTTGGTAAAACAGGGGTAGCAATAGCCCTGACTGAAACTTTTCTTGGTTTTCCTGCCGCAATGCAGGCAGTTGATCGCACCCAGGTGCCTGAGGCTGACCTGCTGCCCCAGTCGTTCGTTGAGCGCCAGTGTCTGATCGCCGCAGACCAGCTGATAATGTGCCTGACCGTCGGTCAGCTCGGTACGCATCTTGCGAAGTGCGCCCTGTGCCAGTACTTGCATGAAAGATTAAGGCCTAGTTGAGAATTTTGAGGGGCTGAGGCTTGAGCGGATCCGTGCCGTGCTGGGCACCATCAGGCCGGGTGCGGTCAATAAATCCGGTGCGCTCCGACTCTGGCAAATGGCTCTGGTCATAGGCAATTACCGCACGCAGACACAGGGTGCGCTGCTCTTCGCTCAGGCGCTCACCGTTGGGCCACTTGCCGATTTCCACGGCCTGCCTGAGGGAGCGGTGCATTTCAGGCGTCATGGCTTCAATCAACTGTTCGTAAGTCATTCTCTATACTCCACGCGCGCAGACCTCCGCCGAAGGGGCTGCGCATCTGATTCGCACGCAGTGTACCAGACAGGGCCGCCGGGACTGAACCGCAAGGCAGTGCCGGGCAGCACAAAGATACTAACGCCGGCGCAGCAACAGGCTGCGCCCCCAGGCCCAGATCAATCCCGCAACCAGCCCGACCAGATGCGCCGTATTGGCAATGGCACCAACACCGAACAACTCCAGCACCCCGGCAAAACCCAGCACCAGCCAGAGCAGCATCAACCCCATCAGTGCAGGCGGCAACCCTATGGCCGGACGCCCACCCCGCCGATCCCACAACCAGGCGTAGCCCAGCAATGCAAAGACGACGCCCGACATACCGCCAAACATCGGGCCACTGACCCAGAACTGCGCCAGGTTCGACGCCAGGGCGGAGAACAGGACCAACCCGAGGAGCGTCCAGCGCCCATGCAAATACTCGATGCCGCGCCCCGCCACCCAGACCCAGAGCAGATTGAACAGAATATGCGGCAGACTGAAATGCATCAGCGCCGGCGTAAACAGGCGCCACAGCTGACCCGATCCCAGGCTATCGACGATCCCGGCGTAATACACACTGTCACCGCGCACCTGAAACTCCACCAGCGAAAAACGCCGCATCCAGTCCAGGTTTTCGCCAAACCCCACCAGCAGCGACACCAGCACACTGGCGACGATCAGCAATGTACAGAGCCAGCCCTCTCGCAGCGCCGCCAGATTCACAATACTGACGGCGCGAGCCGGCGGCTCCCTCAGCTCGCTCAGATCAGCACCTTCGCGCCACAGCTGATACAGCGTCAGTACCTGACTGGCATCTACACGGCTGGAAATCCACAATTCCTGCACATCATCCTGCTCTACCACCCGGTGCGGCACCCGCTGCCGCCAGAGACACTCGGTAAAGCCGCGCAGGTCCTGCGCCAGGGGGACTTCCAGCACCTTGATCACAGGATCTCCCCCGCTTCGGGCGCACGGACTTCCCGGTCGATATCGATCCAGACAAACTTGGCGGGATCGATACGGGGCTCATGGTCATAGCGATAGGCAACCAGCTTGCCAAACTTCACCGCACTGTAGTCCAGACAGGCAATATTTGAGGTAATGGGAGTCGGCTCTCCATCGCGCCAGTAATGCCCCACAAAGAGCAGCTTTTCGCCCTCGCCATAATGCAGCAACTGCGCCTGATCCTCTGCACTCAGACTCATGCGTGCGATGTCGTCCGGCAACGGATCCGGTTGAAAGACCACATCCCCGTAACACTCAGCCGACGCACTCCAGAACTTGGTACGAAAATAACGGCGCTGAAAACCGTCCTTGCTGGTGATAACGGCCCCGCCGGGCAGCTTCATCTGGGTGCCGCGCAAGGCGCGGTCCATCAGTTCGCACTCGAAACTGTCCATGTCGACCGAGCGATGGAGAAAATCCTCACTGATACGATTGCCGCCGTATTCGCGGGCAAAACGATCAAGCAACGCCTGGGGCCAGCAGGCGTGAATCACGCGGAAATGTTCGAATTCCAGAAAGATCGGCATCTCTCGCATCCAGGCCAGAAAGTCCGCCTGTTCCAGCGGATAGGACTCAAAGGCCTCCAGGGTTTCCTTCAATACCCGATGGTGACGCGGCGTATGGGAACGCAGGTAATCCAGACCCGACCCGGGCCGGCCCGGTGTGCAGTAACACAGAAAGTTGTATTCATGATTGCCCATTACCACCTGGGCAGAGCCAGCCTCCACCATATCGCGCACCAGGTGCAGCGATTCTCGAATACGCGGTCCCCGATCGATTATGTCGCCGACAAACAGCGCCTGACGACTGGCATGACGGTAAGCTCCGCGTTCGCGCCGATATCCCAGTCGTTCCAGCAACATTGCCAGACTGACCGCGCAACCATGTACATCGCCAATAATGTCAAAGCCCTTTATTTCCGGCACATCAACCTCCCAGCCTTGTCCCCCACCCGAGCTTTTCGCGACAGGTACGGTAAAAGTCATAGTTCAGTGGATGCAGCAACTTGAGCTTGTGCGGTTTCTTGTGAATGGTAATGACATCGCCAGGCGCCAGGCTGAAACTCAGCTGACCATCGCAGGACACGGTCGGATACGTCTTGTTGTTGTCGCTAATGACCAGCTTGAGCTCGCTGTTGCCATCCACCACGATCGGACGACTGGACAATGTATGAGGAAACATGGGCACCAGCACCAGGGCATCGAGCTTGGGTGACATGATGGGCCCACCGCCGGACAGCGAATACGCCGTGGACCCGGTCGGTGTCGCCACAATCAGACCATCGGAGCGCTGGGTATAGACAAACTGACCCTCAATATACAGCTCGAACTGGATCATGCGCGTCGCCTTGCCGGGGTGAAGCACGATATCGTTAAGGGCCGTGCCCTCGCCAATGGGCTCACCCTCGCGCTTGACGATCAGGTCAAGCAGAAAGCGACTCTCCACCGTGTACTTTCCCTCCAGAACCTCGGCCACCTTGGCCTCGATATCGGCCGGCGAGATATCAGTGAGAAAACCCAGATTGCCGCGATTCACGCCCAGCACAGGTACGTGGGACGGAGACAATGCGCGGGCGGCACCCAGCAAACTGCCATCCCCCCCCACGACAATTACCAGATCGCAAATCTCGCCCATCATTTTTTGCTTGCAGGTCTGCTGCCCGTGCCCGGGTATGGTATCGGATATACGCTCATCCAGTACCGTATTGAGGCCGCGGTCATTCAGAAAGCGAATCAGCTGTTTCAGCGTATCAATAACCGATTTGCTGCCAAGACGCCCGATCAAGCCGACATTGCGAAAATAATCCATCTAACCATCCTGTTGTTAACCTGAGCGATCAAAGCGGCAGCCCGCCTCGGTAAGCATGCCCTTGATCGTACAATGTTTTTTCCATTCCTCTAAGCCCCTGCAAGCCTCCGGTATGAATTAGCAACACCCGGGAACCTGCACGGATTTCGCCATCGGCCACCATCTGATTGAAACGCAGCAGCATTTTACCGGTATACACGGGATCCAGCCCCACGCCTGTTGCTTCCCTGAAAGCTTCAATGAACGCCGCCAGCAACGGCGATATGCGCCCGTAGCCACCACAGTGCGCATCGAGCTGCAGCTTCCAGCCACCCCGATCCACCTCTGCCGCGCTCTGCAACAGGCCGGCAATATCGCCGTATAAAAAATCACCACCTTTCAATGCGGAAAATCCAAGTATGCGGGTATTTTCAGGCCTGGATACAATCAACCCTGCCAGGGTGCCGCCGGTACCGACCGCGGCACAGACAAGATCAAATTCGCCCTGCCCCTCCAGGCCGACAAGAATCTCGCGGCAGCCTTTCAATGCCAGAGGCCCAAAGCCGCCTTCTGCGATCAGGCCAAAACAACCGAAGCGCCTTTGCAACTGAAGCTGAAAGGCCTCGTCCTGCCTGTTCCGATACGCTGCCCGATCCACGAACTCGAGCTGCATGCCCCAGGCTCTGGCATCCGACAGGGTCGGATTGCTGGCATAGGCCGGTTCGCCCCGGATCACACCGATCGTATCCAGACCCATGGCCTGGCCTGCGAAGGCCAGCGCATGCACATGATTGGAGTAGGCCCCACCAAAGGTCAGCACGCGCCGCTCACCGCGCTCAACCAGGTCCTGCAAGGCATACTTGAGCTTGTACCACTTGTTGCCGCTGATACGCGCATGAACCAGATCAAGACGCAGCATCCAGACATCCACACCCGAACGACGGTACAGATCCAGCGACAACGGCTGCAGAACCGCAGCGGGGGAATAATCAAAGGGATTAAAAAGGGATGAGCTCATGGGCGCTTACGCTACCAGATCAGCCGCGGCCTGCCTATTTTAAGGAGTCCGAAGTACAGGCATAACGACAACGCCGGGGGCATGCAGACAAAATGACAAGGACTCGAGACCAGACGCGCCTCTGACCCAGGCTAAGACAGTCGACACGCAAAAGATACCCAAAAAACAGGCAAAAAAAAGCCACTTCGAAAAGTGGCGGAACGGACGGGACTCGAACCCGCGACCCCCTGCGTGACAGGCAGGTATTCTAACCAACTGAACTACCGCTCCGTTATGGTGGGCGAAGAGGGGTTCGAACCCCCG
>JBFGZM010000009.1:0-22505 GCA_041586815.1 Marinobacterium sp.
ACGGCTGGCAGAAGGTTGAGTGCAGTCTAATCGGCTCGCCGGGTCGCCTCGAGTGTCTTCAGCAGGTTATTGACCTTGCTGTAGGTTTCCTCGTACTCCTGCTCGGTCACGGAATCGGCGACGATGCCGCCACCGGCCCAGCAATAAATACGGTCCTGCTCGCACAGCAGGGTGCGGATGGTAATGCTGGTGTCCATGCGACCGCACAGACTGATGTAGCCGATGGAGCCACAGTAGATGTTGCGCCGCTGGGGTTCCAGCTCGTCGATGATCTCCATGGCACGGATTTTTGGCGCGCCAGTGATCGAGCCGCCGGGGAAGCAGTGTTCCAGCAGGTCCAGCGGTTGCTGCTCGTCGGCCAGGGTGCCGGTTACCGTGGTCACCAGGTGGTGCACGTTGGCGTAGCTCTCGACGGCAAACAGTCGCGGCACCTTCACCGTTCCCAGCGCACAGACCTTGCTCAGGTCATTGCGCATCAGATCCACAATCATCAGGTTCTCGGCCCTGTCCTTGCTGGATTCGCGCAGGGCTGCTTTTAACTGGGCGTCTGTTTCCTTGTCATTGCCGCGTGGCCGCGTGCCCTTGATCGGTTTGGTGGTTACCTGGCTTCGATCGGTGCACAAGAACTGTTCGGGTGACAGCGACAGAACGGCGCCATCGCTGCTTTCTAGGTAGGCCGAATAGGGCGTGGGGGCGGCCTGGCGCAGCATCTGGTAGGCCTGCCATGGGTCGCCGTCAAAGCTGGAGCTGAAGCGCTGCGTGTAGTTGACCTGGTAGCAGTCGCCGGCCTTTATATAGGCATTGATACGCGCCAGCGCCTCGTTGTAGGTATCCGGGGGCAGATCGTTCTCGAAACCGGTACGCAGGGCAAATGGGGCTGTCACCGCGGATTTTTCCGTTTGCTGCAGCCGGGCCAGTACTGCCTGCAGGCGAGGTTGCGGGCAGTTTGGGTGCGCGACCAGCTCGGCGCGGGCGCTGTGGTGATCCACCACGATGGCCCAGCTGTAGAATCCCATGCGCATTTCCGGAAAGGCAATGTCATCCCCGGCCAGGGTAGGAAGCGCTTCAAGGGCTCGCCCGAGGTCATAGCCCAGATGGCCGATCAGGCCGCCGCAAAAAGGCAGATCGTCCCGGGGGGCGGGGGCCGGGTATTCGGCCAGCAGATGCCGCAGTGCATCGAAGGGTGAGTCGGGCAGGGGCTCGGTGACGCCATCACGAATCAGTTCCAGGCTGCCGCGGTTGTAGCGCACCATGAAGTCCGGTGCGGCAGCGAGAATATCGAAGCGGCCATAGGGGCTAAGCGGACGACCGCTGTCCAGCCAGACGGGGCAGCCGAGGTCACGAATAGCCTCGAACAGGGGGCTGCTGTCTTCGCGGTAGTCTAAAGCGATGCGACTGATCACGTGCCTGATTTCTGCCTGCCGGTAAAAGCCGCAATTCTACCCGCGCGACAGGGGCAATGCACTACTCGGATACGACAATGACAGTCTGTCGTGTTGCAGACAGGGCTGCACTCGCGTGCCGGAGGGTTATAATTGCCGTACTGTACGTGAAGTGTCGACACTTCTATGGTTTGGCGTTCGTGTTGCCATCCCGTACAGGGGTTAATTTGGCGGCTTACCTCAAGGATTACTGCATGCGTCACCCCTTTGCCCTGGAAAAACAAACTCTCAAACTTGCGGATCAGCATCTGGCCTATCGTCTGTATCACAATCCCGCGGCGACCACTGACCGGCGCCTGGTGCTGTTGCACGGAGCCGGAGTAGCCGGCCTTGATACCTGGCACGGGCTCACGGCCTTCACGTCCCACTGGCGCTGGATTCTGGTGCCTGATCAGCGTGGCATGGGGGACACTCACAGTCCGGACCGGGTGGAGCATCCTTATGGCATTCAGGCGCTGGTGGTCGATCTGGCAGCGCTGGTTAATCATCTGGACTGGCAGGTATTCGATCTTGGCGGCTATTCCCTGGGAGGCCTGGTGGCCATGCTGTTCAAGCAGCAGTACTCGGCGCGGGTACGCAAGCAGTACCTGCTGGAGTCCGCCATCCTTGATCGTCCGGACTGGACCAGCACCGTGGCGCTGCGCCAGCGATACACCCTGGCGGCGGGGCACCTGGTGGGTGCGGATGCGCAAAAGGGTGTGTATCAGTTTCTTGATGCCATTTCGCCGGATCGAAAAATCAAGCCTGAAGCTGAAAAAATGATGGTGTCCCGTCTGGCGGCACGGCCGCAGGGCTTTGCCAATGCGCTGAATGCGGTCACGCGGGCAATCAATGAGCTGGATCGGGATGCGCTGGTGGCCGCCCAGGGAGATGTCAGCAGCTTTATCGGCGGGCGCAGCGTCGACCCCATGCACCAGTACCACCGTCATCTGGCCGAGCGCCTGCCCAACTGGCACTACTTTTTGGTCGCGGGAACCGATCACTCCTTGCCGTTCCAGAAACCGCGTCAGATTGCCGCGACCATGGAGGCTGAACTGCTGCGTTACCTGGAGTCTGCCGACACTTCGGCGTGAATACAGTGCTCTCGGGTCGGCTTTCTAGGTGTTTATGCCTATAGTGTCGACACTTTATATCAATATGGCGGTTGACCTGTGTTTTAAGTGGCGTTAAGGTGTCCTTACTTAAACATTGTCGACAGTCTTCAGTTCTTGAGTCCCTATGACAGACAAAACGATTGTGCGATCAATTCAGATGGAAACCCGAACACTGGCAGACCGTGTCTGTGAGGAAATCGTCACCGCCATCGTCAAGGGCGAGATGCCGCCGGGTTACAAGATCAGCGAGCCGGAGCTGGCGCGCGTGTATGGCATCAGTCGCGGACCGCTGCGCGAAGCCATGCGGCGCCTCGAGGGTCTGCGACTGATTGAGCGCAAGCCCCATATTGGGGCCCGGGTCGTGAAGCTGTCGGCCAATGAGCTGGTCGAAATTTACCGGGTGCGTGAAGCGCTGGAAGGCATGGCATGTCGGCTGGCTGCCGAGTTCATGACCGAAGCCGAGATTCAGGGGCTGCGGGATCTGCTGGATGCCCACGAACGTTCGGTGGAAGAGCTTGAAGGTCGCGCCTATTTTCAGAAGGAAGGTGACCTGGATTTTCATTTCCGGATCGTGCAGGGCAGCAAGAATGCAAAGCTGCTGGAGATTCTGGGCAGCGATCTTTATCACCTGGTGCGCATGTACCGCTACCAGTTCAGCGTTTCCAGCTCGCGCCCCAAAAGGGCATTGAAGGAGCACCGCCAGATCGTCGATGCGATCGATGCGCGGGATCCCGAGCTTGCGGAGTTGCTGATGCGCCGGCACATCAGTGCGGCGCGGCGCAACATCGAAGCCAAGCTGGAAGCAGTTAACTCAACGTCGGGAGAGCAGCACGGCTGACAGCAGCGCTGCTGCAAGGCGCCGGCCTGAAATCCGGGATTGAACGCAGGGTACCGTGGCGTTGCCTGCGTGTCCCCAGTGCCCGACACAACACACTCGAATCAGTGAATTCAACTCTGGGAGAACATCATGGCTGATAAACTTACCGCGGGCGGACGCTTTCGCAAGGCGCTGGCCGAAAACAGGCCGCTGCAGATCGTCGGTACCATCAACGCCTATCATGCCATGATGGCGACCCGGGTCGGGCATCAGGCCATCTACCTGTCCGGCGGCGGTGTGGCGAACGCCTCCTACGGCCTGCCGGATCTTGGCATGACCTCGATGAATGATGTACTTGAAGATGTGCGTCGCATCACCAATGCGGTGGAAACGCCGTTGCTGGTGGATATCGATACTGGCTGGGGCGGTGCGTTCAACATTGCCCGCACTGTGCGCGAAATGATCAAGGGTGGCGCAGCAGCAGTGCATATCGAAGATCAGGTGGCACAAAAGCGCTGTGGTCATCGTCCCAACAAGGAAATTGTCTCGCTGGAGGAAATGGTGGATCGCGTCAAGGCGGCGGTGGATGCCCGTACCGACGATGACTTTTTCCTTATCGCCCGAACCGACGCCTTCCAGCAGGATGGTCTGAACGCTGCGGTAGAACGTGCCCAGGCCTGCCTGGAAGCCGGTGCCGATGGCATCTTCGCGGAAGCCGTACATACCCTGGAAGACTACCGCGCTTTTACCGATGGCATTAATGGCGCGCACCTGCTGGCCAACATCACCGAGTTTGGCGCCACGCCGCTGTTCAACAAGCAGGAATTGGCCGAAAACGGCGCCAGCATGGTGCTTTACCCGCTGTCCGCTTTCCGTGCGGCCAACAAGGCGGCACTGAATGTGTTCGAGCACCTGCTGCACGACGGTGATCAGCGTGCGGTTGTCGACAGCATGCAGACCCGCATGGAACTGTACGATTTCCTTAACTACCACGATTTCGAACAGAAGCTGGATGCGCTTTTTGCCGAAGGCAAGAACAAGTAGCAGCAATACCGGGCAGGGGCCTTGGCGCGCTTGCCCGCACTTTATCCGAATTGCATATCCGGGCAGCGTAATGCGGGTTGCCCCAACAAGTTGCCCCCAATAATAAGGAGAGACAGGATGGCTGAAGCAAAACAACTGAGCGGCGCCGGTCTTCGTGGTCAGTCTGCCGGTGCAACCGCGCTGTGCACCGTGGGTCAGTCCGGTGCCGGTCTGACCTACCGTGGCTACGATATCAGCGAACTGGCCGACAAGGCGCAGTTCGAGGAAGTGGCCTACCTGCTGTTGTACGGCAAACTGCCCACCCGTGCCGAGCTGGATGCCTATATTGCCAGGCTCAAGGGCTTTCGTGATTTGCCCCAGGCGCTGAAGGCCGTGCTGGAGCAGATTCCGGCCGATGCCCATCCCATGGATGTCATGCGTACCGGCTGCTCCATGCTGGGCAACCTGGAAACCGAACAGGGTTTTGCACAGCAGCATGATCATATTGATCGCATGCTGGGCTGTTTCCCGTCGATAATCTGTTACTGGTATCGCTATAGCCACGATGGGGTACGCATCGATACCACGGCGGCTGAGGTTGACTCCATTGGCGGCCATTTCCTGACGCTGCTACGCGGTGAGAAACCGAACGAGCTGCACGAGCGAGTGATGAACGTGTCGCTTATCCTGTACGCCGAGCATGAGTTCAATGCCTCGACCTTCGCCGCTCGCGTCTGCGCGTCCACGCTGTCCGATATTCATTCCAGCGTGACGGCGGCCATTGGCACGCTGCGAGGCCCGCTGCATGGCGGCGCCAACGAAGCGGCCATGGAAATGATTGAAAACTGGGCCTCTGCGGATGAGGCCGAGCGCGAAATCATGGGCAAGCTGGAGCGCAAGGAAAAGATCATGGGCTTCGGTCATGCGATCTATCGCGAGTCCGACCCGCGCAATGCGCTGATCAAGAAGTGGTCCAAACTGCTGGCTGAAGAAGTGGGGGATACGGTGCTCTACCCGGTGTCCGAGCGCTGTGAAGCGGTGATGTGGCGCGAGAAGAAGCTGTTCTGCAACGCTGATTTCTTCCATGCCTCGGCCTATCACTTCATGGGGATTCCCACCAAACTGTTTACGCCGATTTTCGTGTGTTCACGTGTCAGCGGCTGGACGGCCCATATCATTGAACAGCGTGCCAATAACCGCATTATCCGCCCGAGCGCCGACTATACCGGCCCGGATCATGCGGACTGGATTGCGATCGAAGATCGCACCTGAGTCCGGGGCGCTTGATGTTTGAGCGCCTCGCCTACTATTTGTGATCAGTCAGACTGTGGCCGGCGCTAACTCCTGAGGTTGTTCCGGCTTGGCCTGGCTGACTGCCACTCGATGGAGTTCCGGCGCCATGAATACCCAATTCCGCAAGTCTCTGCCCGGCACCGCGCTGGATTATTTCGACACCCGTGCGGCCGTCGATGCGATCCAGCCTGGCGCCTACGACAAGCTTCCCTACACCTCCCGCGTGCTGGCCGAAAACCTGGTACGTCGCTGCGATCCCGCCACCCTGACCGAGTCGCTGAAACAGTTTATCGAGCGCCGGCGTGACCTGGATTTTCCCTGGTATCCCGCCCGCGTGGTGTGCCACGATATCCTGGGCCAGACCGCCCTGGTGGACCTTGCCGGTTTGCGCGATGCCATTGCCGAACAGGGTGGTGATCCGTCCAAGGTCAACCCGGTGGTGCCAACCCAGCTGATTGTCGACCACTCCCTGGCCGTAGAGCACGGCGGCTTCGAAAAGGATGCCTTTGAGAAGAACCGCAGCATTGAAGATCGCCGTAACGAAGACCGTTTCCATTTTATCAACTGGACCAAGAAGGCGTTCAAGAACGTCGACGTGATTCCGCCCGGCAACGGCATCATGCACCAGATCAACCTGGAGAAAATGTCGCCGGTGGTTCAGGCCCGTGACGGTGTTGCCTTCCCCGATACCCTGGTGGGAACAGACAGCCACACGCCCCATGTGGATGCTCTTGGCGTTATCGCCATCGGTGTTGGCGGCCTGGAAGCGGAAAGCGTGATGCTGGGGCGTGCTTCCTGGATGCGCCTTCCGGACATTATCGGCGTGGAGCTTACCGGCACCCGTCAGCCCGGCATTACCGCCACCGATATCGTGCTGGCCGTGACCGAGTTCCTGCGTGCGCAGAAAGTGGTGTCGTCTTACCTCGAGTTCTTTGGTGAAGGCGTGGCGGCACTGACCCTGGGGGATCGCGCCACCATCTCCAACATGACGCCGGAATTTGGCGCCTCGGCGGCCATGTTCTATATCGATGAGCAGACCATCGACTATCTGCGCATAACCGGCCGAGATGATGAGCAGGTCGCGCTGGTGGAAAACTACGCCAAAACCACCGGTCTTTGGGCCGACAGCCTGAAAAACGCCGAGTACGAGCGCGTACTGACATTTGATCTGTCCAGCGTGGGTCGCAATATCGCAGGTCCATCCAACCCCCACAAGCGGGTGTCCACCGCTGAGCTGGCCGAGCACGGCATTGCCGGCACCGTGGAAAACGAACCCGGCCTGATGCCGGATGGTGCGGTGATTATTGCCGCCATCACCAGCTGCACCAATACCAGCAACCCGCGCAACGTGATCGCCGCAGGCCTGCTGGCGCGCAACGCCAATGCCCGCGGCCTGGTGCGCAAGCCCTGGGTCAAGACGTCCCTGGCGCCCGGCTCCAAGGCAGTGCAGCTGTATCTGGAAGAGGCAGGCTTGCTGCCTGAGCTTGAAAAACTGGGTTTTGGCATCGTCGGTTTCGCCTGCACCACCTGCAACGGCATGAGCGGCGCGCTGGACCCCAAAATCCAGCAGGAAGTGATCGACCGTGACCTCTATGCCACGGCGGTGCTGTCGGGCAACCGCAACTTCGATGGCCGCATTCATCCCTATGCCAAGCAGGCCTTCCTGGCCTCGCCGCCACTGGTGGTGGCCTATGCCATTGCGGGCACCATCCGTTTTGATATCGAGAAAGACGTACTGGGTACCGACAAGGATGGCCAGCCCGTGACGCTGAAGGACCTGTGGCCGAGCGATGAAGAAATCGATGCAATTGTTAAGGCCAGCGTAAAACCCGAGCAGTTCCGCCAGGTTTACATCCCGATGTTCGCCGTGGAAGACGATAATGGCGAGCAGGTGACGCCGCTGTATGACTGGAGAGCGCAAAGCACCTACATTCGCCGTCCGCCGTACTGGGAAGGTGCCCTGGCCGGTGAACGCACGATGCGCGGCATGCGACCGCTGGCGGTGCTGGGTGACAACATCACCACCGATCACCTGTCGCCGTCCAACGCCATTCTGCTCGACAGCGCCGCCGGTGCCTACCTGCACAAGATGGGCCTGCCGGAGGTGGACTTCAACTCCTACGCCACACACCGCGGTGATCATCTGACGGCGCAGCGTGCGACCTTTGCCAATCCCAAGCTGTTTAACGAAATGGTGCAGGAGAATGGCAAGGTCAAGCAGGGTTCCCTGGCTCGTCTTGAGCCCGAAGGCAAGGTCACCCGCATGTGGGAAGCGATCGAAACCTACATGGAACGCAAGCAGCCGCTGATCATCGTGGCCGGTGCCGACTATGGTCAGGGATCATCCCGGGACTGGGCGGCCAAGGGCGTGCGCCTGGCCGGTGTCGAGGTGATCGTGGCAGAAGGCTTCGAGCGCATTCACCGTACCAACCTGGTGGGTATGGGTGTGCTGCCGCTGGAGTTCATGCCCGGCGAAAGCCGTCACACCTACGGCATCGACGGCACCGAAACCTACGATGTCATCGGCGAGCCGACACCCCGTGCCGAGCTGACCCTGGTGATCGTGCGTCGCAATGGCGAGCGGGTTGAGGTTCCGGTGCGCTGCCGCCTGGATACGGCGGAAGAAGTCTCCATCTATGCCGCCGGCGGCGTGCTGCAGCGTTTTGCGCAGGATTTCCTCGAATCCAGCGCCAGCGCCTGATCGTACTCTCGGTAAAGGGTTTGCGGGGCACGGTTGCGTGTCCTGCAGGCCCGTCAGGACCTTTTTCTCTGCGGGACCGTTTTCAAAGGAACAGCTGCCATGGCTCATGTGCCTCAGATCAAGATTGCCGCCACCTACATGCGTGGCGGCACCAGCAAGGGCGTGTTTTTTAACCTGGAAGATTTGCCGGACGTCGCCCAGGTGCCGGGCAAGGCGCGTGATGCATTGTTGCTGCGCGTAATCGGCAGCCCCGACCCTTACGGCAAACAGACCGATGGCATGGGGGGCGCCACCTCCAGCACCAGCAAGACCGTGATTCTGTCCAAAAGTACCCAGCCTGCTCACGATGTCGATTACCTGTTCGGCCAGGTGTCGATCGACAAGCCCTTTGTCGACTGGAGCGGCAACTGCGGCAACCTCACCGCGGCGGTGGGCTCCTTCGCCATCAGCAGTGGTCTGGTGGATGCCAGCCGTATTCCGCACAACGGCGTGGCAGTGGTACGTATCTGGCAGGCCAATATCCGCAAGACCATCATCGCCCATGTACCCATCACCGACGGTGCGGTGCAGGAGACCGGTGATTTTGAACTCGACGGTGTGACCTTCCCGGCGGCGGAAGTGCAGGTCGAATTCATGGACCCTGCTGACGGCGACGGCGCCATGTTCCCCACCGGCAACCTGGTGGATGAGCTGGAAGTGCCGCCCGCGGTGGTCGAAAGCGGTGTGATCAGGGCCACCCTGATCAATGCCGGTATCCCGACAATCTTCGTCAATGCCGCGGATCTGGGGTACAGCGGCACCGAGCTGCAGGATGCCATCAACGGTGACGCACAGGCCCTGGCCCGCTTTGAAACCCTGCGCGCCCACGGCGCATTGCGCATGGGGCTGATTTCCACGCTGGAGGAAGCCGCCACGCGTCAGCACACCCCCAAGGTGGCCTTTGTGGCGGGGCCTGCCGGTTACGTATCGTCCAGTGGCAAGCAGGTGGCTAAGCAGGATGTGGATTTGCTGGTGCGGGCGCTGTCCATGGGCAAGTTGCACCATGCCATGATGGGCACCGCTGCAGTGGCGATCGGCACTGCGGCGGCGATACCGGGCACTCTGGTGAACCTGGCGGCCGGTGGCGGCAAGCTCGATGCGGTGCGCTTCGGACACCCCTCCGGCACTTTGCGTGTCGGGGCGAAGGCCAGCCAGGCTGGCGGTGACTGGGTGGTGCAAAAGGCGGTCATGAGCCGCAGCGCCCGGGTGCTGATGGAAGGCTGGGTACGTGTACCGGGCGATGCGTACTGATTGATTCGCCCGCAACGCTGGGCGGTGATTGAAGGCCCCGTAACCCAGGCTGTATCGTCTGGGCTGCGGGGCTTTTTTGTGCGCCTGTTATAGCTGGCGCGCCAGCCGGGCTTCGGAAATGATGCGCGTGGCAATTTCCTCCACCGAAAAGGTGGTGGTGTTGATGCAGGGAATGCGGTGCTGGCGAAACAGCCGCTCGATGGTGCGAACCTCCAGTGTGCACTGATCCAGCGAGGAATAGCGGCTGTTGGGTCGGCGCTCGTGGCGGATGGCGGCCAGCTGGAAGGGGTCAATGGTGAGACCGTAGAGCTTGTTGTGGTGGGGCTGCAGGCAGGGGGGCAGATCCTGCAATGTCAGGTCCTCTTCGGTGAAAGGGTAATTGGCAGCGCGGATGCCGTACTGCAATGCCATGTAGAGGCAGCTGGGGGTCTTGCCCGAGCGTGACACGCCTACCAGGATAATGTCGGCGCGGTCGTACTGCTGCGTACGGGCACCGTCGTCGTTGTCGATGGCAAAATTGACGGATTCGATGCGGTCCCTGTAACGGTGCATTTCCTGAATCGCGTGGGATTTGCCCACCGTGTAGGTGGAATGTACCCCCAATTCTTTTTCCAGCGGTTTCAGGAAGGTGGCGAACACATCGATCATCATGCCGTTGCACTGGGCGATATAGGTGCGGATTTCTTCGTTGACAATGGTGTCCAGAATGATCGGTCGTACCTGGTCGGTTTCCACGGCGGCATTGATCTGTCGGGCAACGGCCTGGGCCTTTTCCAGAGTGTCGATATATGGCAGTGTCACCTTCTTGAAGCGAATGCCATCGAACTGGGACAGCAGGCTGTTGCCCAGGGTTTCGGCGGTAATGCCGGTGCCATCGGAGATAAAAAAAGCGGTACGGTTCATGGCGTGCGTCCAGGCTGCAATAGCCGCTGATACGGGGGGTGGCGGCCTGATATCCGCCGAATGCTGGCACTATATCAGATTTTCATGGCGCCAAATTAGCCGTCGGGTGGCGGCGATTTTCTGTTAAAACTGCAGTATTATCCGGCAGGCTCCGTGTTCACGGGCGGTCTGACGGTACTCTAAACGGGCAACAGGAGAATGCATTTTGCAGCATTATGTACAGCGCCTTGACCAGGTGGGTATGGCCGATGTCGATTCAGTGGGCGGGAAAAATGCATCATTGGGCGAGATGATCAGCCAGCTGAGTTCGGCGGGTGTCAGAGTGCCGACCGGCTTTGCCACCACGGCGCAGGCTTACCGTGATTTCCTGGCGTTTGAAGGCCTGTCGCAACGTATAGAGGAGGCGCTCAAAACCCTCGATGCCGATGATGTACAGGCACTGGCAGTGACCGGGCGCAAGATCCGTGAATGGATACTGGAGGCGCCGCTGCAGCCGGAACTGGAGCATGCGATTGAATCTGCCTTTGCCGAAATGACCGACGGCAATGAGCACCTGTCCGTGGCGGTGCGCTCATCCGCTACGGCGGAAGATCTGCCGGATGCCTCTTTCGCCGGTCAGCAGGAAACCTTCCTGAATATCCGCGGGCTCGATAACGTCAAGCACGCCATCCGCGAAGTTTTTGCATCGCTCTACAATGACCGCGCCATTTCATACCGCGTGCACCAGGGATACGAACATCTGGATGTTGCGCTTTCTGCGGGTATTCAGCGCATGGTACGCAGCGAGACCGGTGCCGCCGGTGTCATGTTTTCCCTGGATACCGAGTCAGGTTTTCAGCACGCGGTATTTATCACCTCGGCCTATGGCCTGGGCGAAACGGTGGTTCAGGGGGCGGTGAATCCCGACGAGTTCTATGTGTTCAAGCCGACGCTGAGCCAGAAAGTACCGTCTATTTTGCGCCGCAACCTGGGCTCCAAGGCGATCAAGATGATCTACACCGCCGATGGGCGTGCCGGCAAGGCGGTAGAAACCGTGGAAGTGCCGGCACAGGCGCGCAGTCGCTTTTCCATCACCGATGCGGACGTTGAGGATCTGGCACGTATTGCGGTCATTATCGAAAACCATTACGGCCGACCGATGGATATCGAGTGGGCCAAGGATGGTGACGATGGCCAGCTGTATATCGTGCAGGCGCGCCCGGAAACGGTTAAAAGCCGCGCCCAGAGCAATGTTATCGAGCGCTACCTGCTGAAGGAAAAAGGCAAGGTGCTGGTTCAGGGGCGTTCCATCGGCCATCGAATCGGCTCGGGTCCTGTGCGCCTGGTCAATGACCTGAGCCAGATGCACCTGGTGCAGCCTGGTGATGTGCTGGTGACCGACATGACGGATCCGGACTGGGAGCCGGTGATGAAGCGGGCAGCGGCCATTGTTACTAATCGTGGCGGTCGTACCTGCCATGCCGCCATCATTGCCCGCGAGCTTGGTATTCCGGCGATTGTGGGTTGCGGTGATGCTACTGACCTGCTCACCGAGGGGCAGCAGGTGACCGTCTCCTGTGCCGAGGGGGATACAGGTTTGGTATACGAGGGGCAGCTCAACTTCGAGCATCAGACCAACAGCGTGGTGTCCATGCCGCCGTTGCCGTTTGATGTGATGATGAACGTGGGCAACCCGGACCGGGCCTTTGATTTTCAGGCGCTGCCTAATGCCGGGGTCGGCCTTGCGCGGCTGGAGTTCATTATCAACCGCATGATCGGCGTGCACCCGAAGGCGCTGCTGAATTTTGACACTCAGACGCCGGAGCTGCAGCAGACCATTCGCCGCCGTACCGCCGGTTACGCAGGCCCGGTGGAGTTTTACATCGACAAGCTGGTGGAAGGTATCTCGACGCTGGCGGCGGCGTTCTATCCCAAGAAAGTCATCGTGCGGATGTCGGACTTCAAATCCAACGAATACGGTCACTTGATCGGCGGTGCCGAGTTTGAACCCAGCGAAGAAAACCCCATGCTGGGTTTTCGTGGCGCCGCGCGCTATATCTCGGAGTCATTCCGGGACTGCTTCGAGCTGGAATGCCGGGCGCTTAAAACGGTGCGCGACACCATGCGTCTGACCAATGTCGAGATCATGATTCCCTTTGTGCGTACCCCCGGTGAGGCACGTCAAGTGGTTGAGCTGCTGGCCGAAAACGGCTTGCGCCGGGGCGAGAATGGCCTGCGTCTGATCATGATGTGCGAGATTCCTTCCAATGCGCTGCTGGCCGACCAGTTCCTGGAATACTTCGATGGCTTTTCTATCGGCTCCAACGACCTGACGCAGCTGACCCTCGGTCTGGACCGGGATTCCGGTGTCATTGCGCACCTGTTTGACGAGCGCAACGAGGCGGTGAAGCGATTGCTGTCCATGGCGATCGATGCCTGTCGCCGCCAGGGCAAGTATATTGGCATCTGCGGTCAGGGCCCGTCCGATCATCCGGATCTGGCGCAGTGGCTTATGGAGCAGGGGATCAGCAGCGTATCGCTGAACCCCGACTCGGTACTGGATACCTGGTTCTTTCTGGCCAACCATCTGAAGCGGGAAACGCAGCCGGAGGAATAGCGGCCAGAGACTGTTGCCTGCAGATATTGTGGCGGTCGCCAGGTTCGCGGCGTAGTGTCACAAAGAAGGCGTTTAATGGCCTGCAGGTTGATGTTTTCTGCAGGGGGCGTTGTCGGGTGCAGCGCTCGGTGTGCTGTGCAAGATTAGCCTTATCGGTTCTCCAGCAATGATTCGGCGGCCCCCTGGGCCGCCTTTTTTTGCGTGAATTTCGGCAGTAACCGGATTTATACCGTTATCCTGTGTTTCTGCTTGCGTGGATTCACAGCTCAGATGATTGCCTCCACGTGGGCGGGCAGGGGCATGGCGGCGAATGTTTCGCGCAGCAGCTGAAGCATGGCGTGGGCAGCGGGGCTGAGGGAGCGGCCGCGACGACGGATGATGTAAAGGTCGCGATAGATGGCAGGTTCCGCCAGGGGTCTGAATTGCAGGTGTTCGAACGAGCGTGTACCGGCGGCCAGCGCTGGCAGAACGGACAGCCCGATGCCGGCTTCCACCAGGGCGGCCAGGCCCGCGGGATTGGAGACTTCGATGGCGGGGCGATCCAGCCCCAGACGGATCGCATTGCCGGCCGGTGTCTTTGCCAGTTGAGCGCGGATGCCGGTGTCTGTCGAGAGCATCAGCAGCTCTTCACCGGCCAGCGCCAGCCAGGGAAGGGGCGCCTGGAGGGATGCCTGGGCCGGTGTCTCGATGGTGGAAGGGAACGCTGTTTCCTCGAAGCTGTGGCCCTTGCAGAACACGACGCCAAAACGGTCACGCAGAATGGGGCTGTATTCCAGATCCGGCTGGTCGGAGTGGTTGCCGCCCACGCCAAAATCCACATCATTGGCCAGTACATGCTGTTCGATCCCGGCGGCGCTGTCGTCCCGCAGCAGGATGCCGATATTGGCATGGCGAGTGCGATAGGCCTGGACCACTGTCGGCAGCAGACAGGCAATGGTGGAAGGGGATGCCGCAATGCCCACCTGGCCGTGCTGGTGTTCCGCCACGGCCTGCAGATCAGAGAGTGCCGTATCGAAGTCCGACAGCAGGCGCTCGGCAACAGGCAGGAAACGTTCGCCTTCGGGATTGAGCAGAACCCGCCGGGTGGTGCGATCCAGCAATATCAGGCCACTTTGCTGCTCAAGCTGCTTGATGGTGGCGGTAAGCGACGACTGGGTCAGGTGCAGGTGCTTGGCCGCCTGGGTAAAGCTGCCCTGGTGGGCCACGGCAACGAAGGCGCGCAGGTGTCGGATTGAAAGATTATTCGCCATTTTTTATTAATCTATAAAATTTTAGCGTTTGAATGATAAATGTGAATTCTGCATCATAGCGTTCATACAGACAATCCCGCGCTTGCCTTTACAGGCATGCGATAGCGAGGACCCGCGAGCCCATGATTCCGCCTATCAGCCATACCGACACAACGGCCCCTCTTTATCTGGAGTTTATCGAGCAACTGCAGCAACAGGGGTTTGGCGGTGATACCAGCCCGGATTATGCCAACCGGGTTGTCCAGTCCACGGACAACAGTATCTATCAGATGCTGCCCCAGGCGGTGGTCTATCCGGCCAGTGTCGAGGATCTGATGCTGATCGCACGGCTGTCGAGGCAGTCGCGTTTCAGTCGCATTCGCATGAGCCCGCGCGGTGGTGGTACCGGCACCAATGGTCAGTCCCTCAGCGATGGCCTGATCGTCGATACCTCCCGTCACATGAATCGGATTATCGAAATCAATGCCGAGGAGCGCTGGGTGCGCGTGCAGGGCGGGGTGGTCAAGGATCAGCTCAACGCTGCGCTCAAGCCCCATGGACTCTTTTTTGCGCCGGAGCTGTCTACCAGCAACCGTGCCACCATCGGCGGGATGATAAATACGGATGCCAGCGGTCAGGGATCCTGTCTTTACGGCAAGACTCGGGACCATGTGCTGGAGCTGCGCTCCGTGCTGCTGGATGGCAGCTTCTGGGAGTCCAGGCCGATGAGCGATGCCAAGCTGGCAAAAATTCAGGCACGGGATGACCTGGTCGGTGAGGTTCACCGGCTGGTCGACGGCATCCATTCTGAGAAAAAAGATCTGATCGAGACCCGTTTTCCCAAGCTGAATCGCTGCCTGACCGGCTACGATCTGGCGCATATTCGTGATGAGCAGGGGCGTTTCAACCTTAACTCCGTACTCTGCGGTTCGGAAGGATCGCTGGCGTTCATCGCTGAAGCCAAGCTCAATGTACTGCCTATCCCTAAGTATTCCGCCCTGGTAAATATCAAGTACGACAGCTTTGAAAGCTCGCTGCGCGATGCCAAGTCACTGATGGCCTGGGGGCCGACATCACTGGAAACGGTGGATTCTCGGGTGCTTGATCTTGCCATGGGCGATATTGTCTGGGATTCGGTGCGCGAGTATTTCCCGCATAATGCCGGCGAGCCGGCCATCCAGGGTATCAACCTGGTGGAATACACCGGCGATGATGAAACCCGGTTGCGCGAGGATGTCGCCAAACTGGTGGCGCACCTGGAGCAGGTCAGTGGCCAGCCAGGCAGCAGCTTCGGCCATACAGTGGTGTTTGGCAGTGCCGAGATTGGCAAAATCTGGGGCATGCGCAAAAAGGCCGTGGGTCTGCTGGGCAATGCCGAAGGCGACCGACGGCCGATTCCCTTTGTCGAGGATACGGCGGTGCCGCCGGAAAATCTGGCTGACTTCATCATGGAGTTTCGCGCCGTGCTGGATCAGCGCGGGCTGACCTATGGCATGTTTGGTCATGTGGACGCAGGTGTTCTGCATGTGCGCCCCGCCATTGACATGAAGGACCCGGCACAGGAAGGCCTGGTGCGCGAGGTTACCGATGAAGTGGTGCGCCTGACACAGAAATACAAGGGTCTGCTCTGGGGTGAGCACGGCAAGGGAGTGCGGTCCGAATACGCGCCCGAGTTTTTCGGTGAGCTCTATCCTGAGCTGCAGCGCATCAAGGGGGCATTCGATCCGCACAATCAGCTTAACCCCGGCAAGATTGCCACGCCCATGATCGAGGGGGCGGAACTGCTGAAAATCGACGCTGTGCCTACCCGTGGTCAGCATGACCGTCAGGTTGGTGCGGATGTGCGTAAAAGCTACGATTCCGCCATGAACTGTAACGGCAATGGTGCCTGCTTCAACTACGACCCCAAAGATGCCATGTGTCCGTCCTGGAAAGGGACCCGCGAGCGTATTCATTCACCCAAGGGGCGCGCGTCCCTGGTGCGGGAATGGCTGCGCCTGATGTCAAACCAGGGCGTGAATCTGAATGACGCCAGCGCTCAGGTGCGCCGGTCATCCTATTTTGCAGGCTTGCCGCAACGTATTCGCAACAGCCTTCGCAAGCGTCGTGGCGAATACGACTTTTCCAACGAGGTGCATGAATCGATGATGGGCTGTCTGGCCTGCAAGTCCTGCGTTGGCCAGTGTCCTATCAAGGTTAATGTGCCGGATTTCCGTGCCCGTTTCCTGGAAGTCTATTACAGCCGCTATCTGCGCCCGGTGAAGGACTACATGGTGGGCAGCCTGGAGTACATGATTCCGACCCTGGCCCGTTTCCCCGGGCCCTACAACTGGGCCATGGATAACATGTTGATCAAGCGCTTTTTCAGTCGTCAGATCGGCATGGTGGACAGTCCGGCGATCTCGACCCAGGACCTGCAGTCGGGCCTGCGCCGGCGTGGCATCGAACTGGCGACACCGGAGCTGGTGGCCGGCCTTTCCGCCGCGCAGCGCAGCAAGGCGGTGGTTATCGTGCAGGATGCCTTTACCAGCTACTTTGAAACCTCGCTGGTGCTGGATATGGTGGATCTGCTTGGGCGTCTGGGCTTCTATGTGCTGGTGGCACCGTTCCGGCCCAATGGCAAGCCGCTGCACGTGCACGGCTTTATGGCCGCCTTCGAGAAAGCGGCACGGCGCAATGCCAAAATGCTCAATGCCCTGGCGGACAGCGGCCTGCCGCTGGTGGGAATCGATCCGTCCATGACCCTGACGTATCGCCAGGAGTATGTTTCGGCGCTGGGTAGCGAAGCACTGCCACCGGTGCAGCTGGTGCAGGAATGGCTGGTGGGACAAAAGGACGCGCTGGACAAGGTGCGCACTGGCATGCCGGCGGGGCACTTCAAACTGCTGGCCCACTGCACCGAGAAAACCTCGGCAGCGCCGTCTATCCGCAACTGGCAGCAGATATTCTCTGCCCTGGGGCAGCGTCTGGAGCTGCTGTCGGTGGGCTGTTGCGGCATGTCCGGTACCTACGGGCACGAAAGTGCGAACCTGGATACCTCGCGCCGTATCTATGACCTGAGCTGGCGCGAACCGGTCAATGATGCACAGAACCACGAGCGTCTGGTGGCGACAGGTTATTCGTGTCGTTCCCAGGTGAAGCGGTTTGATGATCAGGAGGTGCCGCATCCGGTGCAGGTGCTGCTGGAGCAACTGTGCCAGGCGCGTGTCTGATGATTTGAGCGTGCAGCGTTGACGTAAAGCAAAAAGGCGCCCGTGCATTGTACGGGCGCCTTTTTGATTCTTGGCGCTGGCCTGCTAAAGGCCCAGTGCCCGCGTACTGCTTGCGTTATTTCTCAACGAAAGCGCGTTCGATCACATAGTGGCTCTGCTCGCCGTGGCGCGACTCGCTGAAGCCCCAGTCGTTCAGGATGTCGCAGGTTTCCTTCAGCATGCTCGGGCTGCCGCAGATCATGAAGCGGTCATCCTCAAGGTTGGGCTGGGGCAACCCCAGGTCGCTGAACAGCTTGCCACTGCGCATCAGGTCCGTCAGGCGTCCCTGGTTGCGAAACGGCTCGCGCGTTACCGTGGGGTAGTAGAGCAGTTTTTCACGAATGACATCGCCGAAAAATTCGTTGTTGGGCAACTCTTCCAGTATGGTCTGCTGGTAGGCCAGCTCCGATACCGAACGCACGCCGTGGGTCAGAATCACGCGGTCGTATTGATCGTAGATTTCCGGATCGCGAATAATGCTCATGAAAGGTGCAAGGCCGGTGCCGGTGCTCAGCAGGTACAGATTGCGCCCGGGGAGCAGGTGATCGGCCACCAGGGTGCCGGTGGGCTTGCGGCTGATCAGCACTTCGTCACCCACCTGCAGGCGCTGCAGGTGGGACGTCAGGGGGCCGTCCTGTACCTTGATGCTGAAGAATTCCATTTCATCTTCGTAGTTGGCACTGGCAATACTGTAGGCGCGCATCAGCGGGCGCCCTTCGAGCTCCAGCCCGATCATGGTGAAATGGCCGTTCTTGAAGCGAAAACCCGGATCACGGGTCGTGCTGAAGCTGAACAGGGTTTCGTTCCAGTGATGAACGGCGGTAACCGTTTCGCGATTGAGATTGCTCATTATGCCTTTTCCTTCACCTTTCGGCGATGCTTATAACCTAATGAAAGCAAGAGTAGCGCTATCTATAACTAACTGTAAAAATGAATTTTCCAATAACCTTTATCGGTTTTAGCGATTATGAAGTACACCCTGCGCCAACTTCAGGTGTTTCTGGCCGCCGCCCACAGTCAGAACATTACCCGGGCAGCGGCGGAGCTGTCGATGTCCCAGTCCGCTGCCAGCGGGGCCCTGCGGGAGCTGGAAACTCATTTTGACATCCAGTTGTTCGATCGGGTTGGCAAGCGCCTGCAGCTCAATGAGCTGGGTCGCCTGTTGCAGCCGCGGGCAGAAGCCCTGCTGGCCCAGGCGCTGGAGCTGGAAACCGCATTGATGCAGCATGCCGAGGCCGGGCCGCTGAAGGTGGGCGCCACGCTAAGCATTGGTAACTACCTGGCCGTGGGAATCATGGCGCGTTACATGCTTGATCATCCTGATGCGCGGGTGACGCTGGACGTGGAAAACACTGCCACCATTGCCGACAAGGTGCGCAACTTCGAGCTGGATATCGGGCTGGTGGAAGGCGATGTGCAGCATGCAGATCTGGATGTCATTCCCTGGCGCGAGGATGAACTGGTGGTGTTCTGTGGCAGGGATCATGCGCTGGCCGGTTGTGGTGAGCTGAGTGATGCGCAGCTGCTGGCGGTGCCCTGGATATTGCGCGAAGAGGGTTCGGGTACCCGCCAGGCGTTTGATCGGGCGCTTTATGGCTTGATGCCGCAGATGCATATTCTGCTTGAGCTGCAGCACACCGAAGCGATCAAGCGAGCGGTACAGGCGGGGCTGGGTGTGGGCTGCCTGTCCCGGGTCACGCTTGAAGATGCGTTCAGGCGGGGGGATCTGGTGCCCCTGCAGGTGCCCGGGCGCGATTTTAGGCGCCTGTTTTACTTTGTCCTGCACCGTCAGAAATACCGCAGCGCGGGGCTGGTGCGCTGGATTCAGCTCTGTCGCGAGGCCTGAAAATCCTCGTTTCTCAGGTCCTGGGTGCGGGTCTCAGGGCATCGAGAATATCCAGTGGCAACGGAAACACGACGGTATTGCTGTGGGCGCCGGCGATCTCGGTGAGGGTCTGAAGGTAACGCAGCTGCAAGGCCTGGGGCTGGGCGGCCAGAATATTGGCGGCATCGAGCAGCTGTTGTGCGGCTTCGAACTCGCCCTTTGCGTGGATGACCTTGGCCCGGCGTTCACGTTCCGCTTCTGCCTGGCGGGCAATGGCCCTGATCATGCTTTCGTCCAGGTCGACGTGCTTGATTTCGACATTCGAGACCTTGATGCCCCAGGCGTCGGTTTGCTTGTCGAGAATGCTTTGCACGTCGGCGTTGAGCTTTTCGCGCCCGGCCAGCATGTCGTCGAGTTCATGCTGGCCGAGTACCGAGCGCAGGGTGGTCTGGGACAGCTGGCTGGTGGCCTCAAGGAAATTCTCCACCTGAATGATGGCCCGTTCGGGATCCACGACCCGGAAATAGACCACGGCATTTACCTTGACCGAGACGTTGTCGCGGGAAATGACATCCTGGGTCGGTACATCCATGACGACCGTGCGCAGGTCCACTCGCACCATTTGCTGGATCAGCGGGATAACAATAATGAGCCCCGGGCCCTTGACGCGATAGAAGCGGCCGAGCAGGAAAATGACCCCGCGCTGGTATTCCCGCAAGATCCGGAACATGGACAGCAACAGCAGGATGACGATGGCCCCAAGGGCGGCGCTGAAATAGAAGGTCATGGTGTATCCCTCATTTTTGTAACCGAGAGTCGCAGGCCCTGGATACCCGATACCCTGACGCGATCCCCGGGCTGTAGCGGCTCGGTGCAGTCAGCCTGCCAGAGTTCACCGCCAATCCGTATGCGGGGCTGGCCAGTGTGAACGAGTTCGACGACGCCGATCGCGTCGATCAGGGGGGCGGTGCCCGAAACCACTGTCTGCCGGCGAGCGCGCAACACCATGCCGAACAGCAATATCAGCAATGCGGCACTGCTGGCAGCCAGGGCCAGTATCACTGGCAGGGCGATCTGGAAGGCCGGCAGCCGGGTATCCATCAGAATGATGGAGCCCACGGTAAAGGCAATCAGGCCGCCCAGGCCCAGTACGCCAAAGCTCGGTGCGAAAGCCTCGGCCGTCATCAGGGCAATGCCCAGAATCAGCAGGCCGAGGCCGGCGTAACTGATGGGCAGCAGCTGGAAGGCATAGAGCGCCAGCAGTATGCAGATGGCACCAACGATACCGGGCAGCGCCATGCCGGGGCTGGAAAATTCGAATATCAGTCCGTAGATGCCCAGCAGCAACAGCACATAGGCAACCGAAGGGTTGGTGATGACGGCGAGAAACTGGCTGCGCCAGTCCGGCAGATGCTCAATCAGGGCTGCTCCGGTGAGATTCAGTGGCAGACTGCGGCCATCGACCAGCAGTTCGCGGCCCTCCAGCCGGGTCAGCAGGTCGGCGATATCGGTGGCAATCAGGTCGATGACCCCTTGCTCGAGGGCCTGGCTGGAGGGGAGGCTGACACCCTCGCGTACGGCGCGTTCTGCCCAGTCGGTATTGCGCCCGCGCAGCTCGGCCAGACCGCGGAGGTAGGCCACCGCATCATTGATGATCTTGCGTTCCATGGCTGTACCGGCAACTGGTGCCTGCGGGCGCTGTTTGCTGGTGTCGCTATCGGGCTCGGTACCGCTGCTGTCGGGGGCTTTGTCCGGCGGGGTCAGAGACGGAGCACCGATCTGCACCGGTGTTGCGGCCCCGAGATTGGTTGCAGGGGACATGGCTGCCACATGGCAGGCGTACAGTACATAGGTGCCGGCGCTGGCTGCCCTGGCGCCACCGGGTGCCACGAAACCGATGACTGCTACGGGAGCGCCGAGAATGTCTTGCACCAAATCGCGCATCGACAGGTCAAGACCCCCGGGGGTGTCGATACGGATAATCACGGCCGCGGCCTTGGCATCTGCTGCACTCTGGATACCGCGGCCGAGATAATCCACTGTGGCGGGGCCGAGAACGCCCTTGAGCTCCAGCAACCAGACAGAGCCCGCGTCCGGGGGCTTGGCGGGCGTAGACAGTAGTGCGCCGGGCACGCAGAGGAGCAGTAACCAAAGTGGCAAAAAACGCAGCGATTTCATAGTGCGGCCCAAGTGTTTATACCTTCAGTATAGGAAAGCTCAGATCAGGCTCCGGGGTGTGCTGACATCAAAGTGTCGTTGTGACTGTGGTATAGGTTTTTTCTGGCATCGATAGTTGAGGTTTCTACTTTATGTGGCAGGTTTTTATCCAGTTTTTGATACTCGGATGTATCAGTTTTGGTGGTCCGGCCGCCCATGTCGGCTATTTTCGCAATCACTTCGTTCAGCGTCTGGGCTGGCTCGATGAGCACAGCTTTGCCGAGCTGCTGGCGCTGTGCCAGTTTTTGCCGGGGCCTGCATCCAGCCAGCTGGGGTTTGCCATCGGGCACCGCCGCCGGGGTGTGCTCGGGGGCTGTTGTGCTTTCGCGGGTTTTACGCTGCCCTCGGTATTGCTGATGCTGGCACTGGCCGCAGGCGGCGGCTGGCTGCTGGGGCAGGGCTGGTTCGATGCGGTGTTGCACGGCCTCAAACTGCTGGCGCTGGTGGTGGTTGCTGATGCGCTCTGGGGCATGGCGCGGTCTTTTTGTAACGGCAAGCTTGTTGCGGCCATAGCCCTGTTGGCGGCCATGGCCGCGCTGCTGTTGTCGGGTATCGTTGCGCAGCTGGTGGTGCTGATGCTGGCGGCACTGCTGGGGGCGTACCGACTGGGGCCTGCAGCCAGGCCTGATGCGGGTGCGCCCTGTGCCGTGGCACAGGGCGGAAGGCATCGCTGGGCGCTGCTGCTGTTTGCCTGCCTGCTGGCGGGCGCCTGGCTGATATCGGCTCTGGGGCCCGGCCCTGGCGCGCTTGGCGTCGCGGCGGATTTTTACCATGCCGGCAGCCTGGTGTTTGGTGGCGGTCATGTGGTGCTGCCGCTGTTGCAG
>JBFGZM010000010.1:0-22304 GCA_041586815.1 Marinobacterium sp.
CGACCGGCTGGCCACCGAACGGGCGATGGATACTGCCTCGACCAGCCCGAGAAGGCCGATGGCAAGCGCCCCGGAACCCAGCTGGTGCAGCAGTGCCGGCGAAAAGTCCGGCACGCTCAACGGCGGCAATGTCGCCGGGATCGAGCCCACCAGAGCAATGTCATGGGTATCCGCGCCCAGTACTGCGGCCAGCAGGCTGCCGATGATCATGGCCAGCAGCATGTTGGGCCAGCGTGGCAGCAGTTTCTTGATGAGCAGGCAGCTGAACAGGGTGCACAGCGCCACAGCCAGGGAATAGAGGTTAGTGTCCGGCAGGCGCTCAAACACCCCGATCCAGGTGGAGATAAAGGTGCCGTCGCTCTGAACGCTAACACCCAGCAGGTTCTTCATCTGGCTGGAGGCGATCACCACTGCCGCACCTGCGGTAAAACCTACCACCACGGAGTGGGAGACGAAATTCACCAGTACGCCCATGCGTGCCAGCGCCAGCCCCAGCTGGAACAGTCCGGCGAGCAGCGTCAGTGTCAGGGCCAGCTGAATGTATTCCGCGGAGCCCGGTGTGGCCAACGGGCTGATGGTGGTGAACACGACAATGGATAGCGCCGCCGTGGGGCCGGATATCAGGTGAAAGGATGAACCGAACAGTGCGGCGATAATGGCCGGCACGATGGCGGCGTACAGGCCGTACTGGGGCGGCATGCCCGCGATCAGCGCATAGGCGACCCCCTGGGGCAGAACGATCACCGCATTGGTGAGGCCGGCAAAAAAATCACAGCGCAGGGTTTCCCGGTTCAGCAAACGGCCCCAGAGAAGGAACGGGAACAATCGTGTCCAGAGACTGCGGACAGGGCGGTTGTGGAGTGTAGGTGCCATGAAAACCCCTGTATCGGTTCGGCGGGTGGATTTGAAGAGCAGGGCGGTCAGCGATCGCTTTCAAGCCTCACGACTTCCAATGCTAGTCCATAGTTCCAGATAAACGGGGCCAGCCATGCCATGGGGCCTGGGATACAGGCGCACAGCGCTGCGGTTTTGGGCCGCTTTCGTCTTTAGCGTGTTTGGCCGGCCCTATCAAATTTTGCTGTCTGGCGTTTGTGGCCAGGCCTGGCAATCTTCTACACTGCAAGAATATAACCATTTAGCAGCAATATATTCCTTTAGGTTATTATGAAGAGCTGTTTTGCCCGATTGCCTCCATCGTGCGCGGTGGGTGTGGAAGAAGCGATCCGTCTGGCCAACGCCACGCGTTTTGGCCTGGAAGCCTGGATATTGGATGGCGGACAGCGAACGGGGCGAAGCCATTGCCCGGCGCCTGGATGCCGGTGCCTGCTTCGTCAATGCGCCGGTGGCCAGCGACGGGCGCATACCGTTTGGCGGCACCAAGGTCTCGGGCCTGGGGCGCGAACTGGCCAGCTAAGGCATCCGCGAGTTCTGCAATATCAAGTCGCTGTGGATTGCTGACTGATCGGCGCAGGCTACCCCATGGTTTTCACACCTCCTTAGGGAGGCCGGCGAGGATGTTGCATGATTGTTTTTGGCGGCGCTGAACTGCTGTTGCTGCTCTGTCTGGGCCTGGCGAGCTATATCCAGGCCACCACGGGCTTTGCCTTTGCCCTGATCGTGATGGCCAGCGTCACGGCGCTGGGACTTGCGCCCATCGACGTAACGGCACTGCTGGTCAGCGCTCTGACGCTGGTGAACGCGACGGCAGCCCTTCGCGGTGGCCTCTGGCGCGAGATCAGCTGGCGGGTGCTGGGCTGGTTGATGCTTACCTGCCTGCCGGTGACTTTCGTGGGCCTGGCCCTGCTGGACTACACCAGCGACAGTCAGCGTGATCTGTTGCAGGGGGTGCTGGGGCTCTGTCTGGTGGGCAGCAGCCTGCTGATGATGTACCGGGTGACACCGCTGGAAAAGCCTTCGTCGGGGTCGGCTTTTGCCGCCTGCGGTGTGCTGGCAGGTCTCATGGGCGGTCTCTTTGCGGTTTTCGGCCCGCCAGTAACCTTCATGATGTACCGCCAGCCGGACCGCATCGCCGCCATTCGTGCGACCCTGATCACGGTGTTCAGCGTGACAGCAATGCTGCGCCTGATCGCAGTGCTCTGGACGGAACCGGTAGGGGAGACTTTCGTGGGACTGGCGGTACTGGGGGCGCCGGTGGTGTTGTTTGCGGCCATCGCCGCCAGACGTTTTCCGCCGCCGCTGTCCAATCAGGCGCTGCGCCGTTTTGCGTTTAGCCTGCTGCTGCTCTCCGGCATCGGCCTGACGGTGAAAGGTTTCTTTTAACGCAGGGCTCCCGTGTGGCCTGTGCCAGGCTCAGCGCTCCGGCCATTCGGGTCAGCCTTGGATACGGTATACGTTGACGGCATTGAGTCCCAAAATTGCTGCCTTGTCAGTATCACTGATGCCCCCCAGCAGGGTTTCGGTTACCGACAGCCATTGCCTGTATCCTGCGCCCAGCAGACAAACAGGCCAGTCGCTGCCCCAGATCAGGCGTCTGGGACCAAAGGTCTCCACCAGGTGATGGACATAGGGTTTCAGATCCTCGAGTGTCCAGTTTTCTGCGGCTTCGGTTACCAGCCCCGATAGCTTGCAGAACGCACTGCTCTCTTTCGCAAGGGCGCCCATGTCCCTGGCCCACTCATCGAAAGCGCCATGGCGTATCTGTGGTTTCGATCCGTGGTTGATGACAACCCGCATATCAGGGTAGTGGTCGAGAAGTTGCTGAAGATTCCCGAGATGCCCGGGGAGTGTCAGCGCATCAAATGTCAGGTCGTTGGCGATTATTGCGTCATAGGCCGGCTGCAGTTCGGGGCGCAGCATCCAGTTTGGGTCGGGGATATCCTGAATCATGGGTCTCAATCCCACCAGGGAGGGGTGAGCTGCCAATCGCCTGATTTCTCCCGTGGCAGTACTGCTTTCAAAATCTACCCAGCCGACGACTCCCTTGATAAAAGAATGTTGCTCGGCCAGTGCCAGTAGAAACTCGGTTTCCCTGATGGTCGGAGCAGCCTGCACCAGCACGGTCCCGTCTATCGCTGCTGTTTCCAGTATGGGGCTCAGGTCATCAGGCAGAAAATCGCGATACAGCATTTTCAGCTCGGGTGTCAGCCAGCCGTAATCCGCCCTGTCGAGTTTCCAGAAATGCTGATGAGCATCGATTTTCATGGCTCGATAACACCTTTTTTCAAAATGATATTGCCATAGAGCCGTCGCTCGCCGGTCTGAATGATTGCGAATGCAGATTTTGCGCGCTCATAAAATGCAAAGCGCTCCAGAGAGCCGAGCTTCGCCGGGTGATCGGCCGTGTCATCTATGATGGATTGAAAGTCTGCAACAATATCCGGAACCGCTTCGGCGTTGCCTACAATCTGCATTGTTAATACCGGGACAGGCTCGAAGGTATCGAGCGGCATGACTGCAAGGATTGCCCGCAGGGCATCGGTGGCCAATATACCATCCAGCCTGATGCATTTGGGTCTGGAACTTTCTGCCGGGAAATTGGCATCAGCGATGACGATTTCGTCGCCATGGCCCATGGCACGCAGTGTGTGCAGAAGATCCGGTGATAGCACCGCAGGGATATTACGCAGCATGGGTGGTCTCTTCCATCAGTTGAGGCGCCGCGGTGCGCCTGTTGATACAAGGGTCTCAACGACTTTCATGGTCAGCCCCGTCGTGTGTGTCAGCGTGAGCGAAAGAAGGTCGGATGCTGACTTTCCAGTGGCTCGAGTTGCGTGATGAGTCGTCCCAGGTGCAGCTTCATTGCCGCTTGGGCAGCGACAGGGTCACTCTGGCGGATAGCGTCTACGATTGCTTTGTGTTCCTTGACGGCTTCTGCCGGGCGCCCTTCTTCTGGCAGCAGCAGCATGCGGGCACGTTTGAGTTGCAAAGACACGTTGGATGCAACCGATGAGGCCCCGGGGAACCCGGTGAACTCCATGAGCAATGCGTGAAACTCTTCGTCCGTTTTGTAAAAGCCCGCAAAATCCCTGTCCTCAACCAAGAGTTCCTGAAGTCGCAGGTTCCTGGTTAATTGAGTCAGTTGTTCGTCGCTGCGCTGTTCCGCAACCTTGGCGACAGCCGCCAGTTCCAGCGCTTCGCGAAGAAAACTCGCTTCGCGAATTTCGTCCATCGAAAAGCAGGAAACTCTCGTTGCCGACTGCGGGATGACATCGACCAGCCCCTCCGCAGACAAGCGGGCAATTGCCTCCGACACGGGCGAGCGGGAAACGCCGAGCTGCTCACAAATGGCCCCTTTTCTCAGGATTGTACCTGGCGGGTACTCCATTGAGAGAACAGCCTCTCGCAAAGACTGGTAGACCCGCTGGGCGAGGGAACCGCTCAGGTCTTCTATATCGGTGAGTGTTACTGGATTCATTTTCATTTTCCGAATACTAACATGTTAGTTGACGATTGTAATATGCGGTGCTAGTTTGAGAATACAACATGGCACATGAAATGTGAATTTCGGAACATAGGGGGCTCAGTGTGAGTAAGGCTACAGAGACAATTCGCCTGCATCCAAACGACAATATTGTGGTTGCTCTTTGCGATCTCACGGCTGGGCACGAACTGGAAGGCGTCAATGCCTGCCTTAAACAGGCAGTGCCGCGTGGTCACAAGATAGCCGTTTGCCCAATCAGGGCGGGGCAAGATCTGATTCGTTATGGGCAGATCATTGGCCAGGCCACAGTTGACATCGAACCAGGCGCACATGTGCATACGCACAACCTGGGAATGGGAGAACACTTACAGGACTATGCTTTCGCAAGCCAAAGTGTGCCGCTTCCAGTTGCTGAAGATGAACGAACCTTCATGGGATACGCCAGAGCGGACGGCAAAACAGGCACTCGCAACTACATCGGGATTTTAACCTCTGTTAACTGTGCGGGCTCAGTCGCTCGTTTTATCGCCGAGGCGGCCGAGAAATCCGGGTTGCTCGACGCGTTTCCCAATATCGATGGCATAGTGCCTATCGTTCACAGTTCAGGCTGTGGGATGTCTGGCAAGGATGAAGGCTACGACACCCTGTTCCGCACACTCTCAGGTTATGCGCGACACCCCAATTTCGGCGGCATATTGCTGGTGGGTCTCGGGTGCGAGGTGATGCAGGTTGATGCCCTGGTGGGGGGGCGTTCGATCCGGGCGGATGGCGCCTTGCGCTATATGACTATTCAGTCAGAGGGTGGCACGCGCAATACCATTGAAAAGGGGCTGGAGGAGTTGCGCACTATGGCCGAAATCGCCAATCGTGCCGAACGCAGCCCTGTCCCGGTGTCGGCAATTACTCTGGGGATGCAGTGTGGTGGCTCGGATGGCTACTCAGGTATTACGGCCAACCCTGCACTTGGCTATGCCTCAGATCTGCTGGTACGGCATGGTGGTACGACAATTCTGTCAGAAACATCGGAAATTTATGGGGCAGAGCACTTGCTTACCCGCCGCGCGGTTTCGCAAGCGGTGGCAGAAAAACTGATTGCACGAGTGCGCTGGTGGGAGGACTACTGCGAACGTAACGGCGGGGAGATGGACAACAACCCCAGCCCCGGCAACAAGCGCGGCGGTTTGACGACTATCCTCGAAAAGTCACTTGGTGCGGTTGCGAAGAGCGGTACAGCTCCGCTGAGTGACGTTTATCTTTTCGGCGAGCAGATCAACTCCAAGGGCTTTGTCTTCATGGACAGTCCTGGGTATGACCCCTGCTCAGTAACTGGTCAGGTTGCCTCCGGGGCAAATCTTATTGTCTTTACGACGGGGCGAGGTTCAGTCTCCGGCTACAAACCCACACCTTGCATCAAGCTTGCGACCAATACAGAGATGTATCAGCGCATGTCTGGCGACATGGATTTGAATTGCGGGGATATTGTCTCCAGTGGCGTGAGTATCAAAGCAAAGGGGCATGAGCTGTTCGAGCTTATTATTCGCGTCGCCTCTGGCGAGCAGACCAAAAGTGAAGAACTGGGGTTTGGCGGGGCAGAGTTTGTGCCTTGGCAGATCGGCGCAGTCATGTAATCAGCAAAAATAAATCAGGAGGAAAAAACATGCGGCTTGAAGGAAAAACAATTCTAATTACTGCTGCCGGACAAGGCATTGGTCGAGCCAGTGTACAGGCCTGCGTAGCCCAGGGGGCGCGAGTCATTGCCACTGATATCAATATCGAAGCACTCGAGACGTTGCAACAGGAGTCAGGCTCCATAGAGACCCGTATTCTGGATGTGACGGATGTCGAGGCGGTCAACGCGCTCGCTGCCGAACTGCCCGGGCTGGACGGACTCTTTAACTGCGCAGGTTTTGTGCATAACGGCACGATACTCGACCTGTCGGATGAGGACTGGGACTTCAGTGTCAGTCTGAATGTAACCTCCATGGTCCGTATGTGCCGCGCTTTTTTGCCTGGCATGTTGCAACGTGCACAAGAAACCGGGAGCGTTTCGATCCTGAACATGGCCTCGATGGCTTCTTCTATCAAGGGTTTTCCTTCGCGTACCGCCTATGGCACAACCAAGGCTGCAGTCATTGGACTGACAAAGGCGATTGCCGCTGATTTTGTAACGCAGGGCGTGCGTTGCAATGCGCTCTGTCCTGGAACGGTAGACACACCCTCATTGCGTGGTCGCATTGCTGCTGCGACGGATCCTGTTCAGGCCGAGAAAGACTTTATCGCCCGCCAGCCCATGGGCCGTTTGGCTAAAGTGACCGACATTGCCCCCATGGTCGCCTACCTGCTTTCAGATGACAGCCAGTTTGTTACCGGCCAGGCGATGCTGGTTGACGGTGGCGTCACCATCTGACGAGAAACCTCACCAACTAATAAATATTAAAACAGGTTCTGGAGGGTTGTTTGATGACTTTACTCGTCAAAATGCACGGAATCGAAAAGCGATTCCCTGGTGTGCATTGCCTTAAGAGTGTGCAGTTTGACCTGGCACAAGGGGAAGTGCACGCGCTGATGGGGGAAAACGGTGCCGGCAAGTCGACCCTGATGAAGGTCCTGTCTGGCATATACAAGCGTGACGGTGGGGAAGTCTGGATCAGCGGTGAACCGGCAGAACCGGCTGGCCCGCGTGAGGCGCAGGATCTGGGTATCGGAATTATCCATCAGGAACTCAGCCTGATGAACGATCTGACGGTTGCACAGAACGTCTTTATTGGGCGAGAGCCTCGGGGGGCTTTTGGACGTTTGGATGAGCGTGCGCTGAACCGGCAGACGGCTGATATCTTCGCCGCGATGAACCTGAAGCTTGATCCAAGGGCCATTGTCGGGACTCTCACTATTGCTAAACAGCAGATGATCGAGATCGCAAAGGCGCTGTCATTCCGCTCGCGTGTGCTGATCATGGATGAGCCGACGGCGGCACTGAATGATGCTGAGATAGCAGAACTCTTTGCCATCATTCGTCAGCTCAAGGCTGAGGGCGTAGGCATCATTTACATCAGCCACAAGATGGACGAGATAAAGCAGATTGCCGACCGTGTCACCGTGATGCGAGACGGCGAGTACGTCGACACGGTTCAGGCGAGTGACACTCCCTTGAGTCGCATCATCTCGATGATGGTGGGGCGTGAGGTTCGAGAAAACCCGCTGGTAGTGCCGGATACCTCTGGCAACGACGTGGCACTTGAGGTCAGGAAGTTAAATAGAGGTGCAGAGATACGCGACGTCAGTTTCTCTGTAAAAAAAGGCGAGATACTCGGGTTTGCTGGCCTCATGGGCGCGGGACGTACCGAGGTGGCCCGTGCAATATTCGGTGCCGATCCGACTGAAAGCGGCGAAATAAGGGTTAACGGGAAGGTTTGCAGAATCAAGTCTCCCAATGACGCTGTTCTTGCCGGAATTGGTTATCTGTCAGAGGATCGCAAGCACTTTGGCCTGGCTACGGGCATGGACGTGCGCGCAAATATTACTCTTGGAAGTCTGGAGGCCTTTTCCACCCGGGTGGGTGTACTGGATGAAAAGGCCATGAAGGATGTCGCAGTCGGCTATATCAGTCAGCTCGGTATTCGAACGCCGTCTGATCGACAGGAAGTGCGGTTTCTTTCCGGAGGCAATCAGCAAAAAGTGGTTATTGCCAAATGGCTGTTGCGGGACTGCGACGTTCTGATTTTCGACGAACCCACCCGTGGCATCGATATAGGCGCCAAGTCCGAGATCTACAAGTTGCTTGAGGACCTGGCGGGCCAGGGCCGCGCGATCATCGTGATTTCGTCCGAGCTGCCCGAGGTTATGCGCCTCAGCCACCGCATCGCCGTTATGTGTGAAGGGCGCCTGACCGGCATTCTGCCCGGAGGTGCCGGTACAACCCAGGAAGACATCATGCAATTGGCCACGCAGCGTGATGCTGCCGTGTTGCTGGCAGGAGAAAAATAATGAGCTCTGTAAACCCGACTATAACCACCGCGACAGCCGACAAACCCAAAAGCCTATTTTCGCGGCTGATTGAAATGGGAACCCATCAGCGACTGCTGGCCTTTGCCAGCCTTATCGTGCTGCTTATCGGCTTCTCCCTGGTCTCGCCAAACTTTATGCAGACTTCCAACATGATCGCTATCCTGCAGGCGACGTCGGTCAATGGCGTGCTGGCAATAGCCGCTACCCTGGTGATTATCACCGGCGGTATTGACCTGTCCGTCGGCACCCTGATGACGTTCACAGCGGTTATGGCCGGTGTTGTCTTGACCTACGCGGGTATGCCGCTTCCCCTGGGCGTCGTGGCCGCCATAGCGACGGGGGCACTCTGTGGTCTGTGTTCCGGTACCTTCGTGGCCAAGATGAAGATTCCGCCCTTCATCGCGACCCTGGGCATGATGCTGATACTCAAGGGACTGTCGCTGGTGATTTCGGGTACCCGTCCGATTTATTTCAATGACACGCCAGGATTTGATCAGATTTCCCGGGGATCCCTGATTGGTGAAATCATTCCGGCACTGCCCATCCCCAATGGAGTGTTGATCCTCTTTCTGGTCGCCGCCGCTGCCAGCTATATTCTTGGCCGCACCGTGCTTGGGCGCTATGCCTTTGCACTGGGCTCCAACGAAGAGGCGGTGCGCCTGTCCGGCGTCAATACGGACGGCTGGAAAATGGCGATCTACGCCTTGGCCGGCGGGATTTGTGGCATCGGCGGGCTTCTGATCGCCTCGCGCCTTAATTCTGCGCAGCCAGCCCTGGGCCTGGGGTACGAGCTTGAAGCCATAGCTGCTGTTGTTATCGGCGGAACCTCACTGGCCGGCGGGCGGGGCACCATTCTTGGTACTCTTATCGGGGCCCTGATCATGGCGGTGCTGACCAACGGGTTGCGTGTACTCTCGGTTGCTCAGGAATGGCAAACCGTGGTGACCGGAGCAATTATCATTTTGGCCGTCTACGCCGACATGATGCGTCGCAAGAAAGCCTGAAACCGAGTTCCAAATCTCAATATTTTTAACCCTGTGAAGGGGACGCTCTACAGTCCCGCACAACCTCGACCTAGAAAAACAGAAATTGAGGAAATCAAAATGTTGACACGTCGCACTCTACTTGGCGTTATCAGTGCCATCACTCTGGTGGTTACTGCTCCTGTCGCTCTGGCTCAGGAGGAGATTTATATCCCGCTGATTTCTAAAGGGTTTCAGCATCAATTCTGGCAGGCTGTGAAATCAGGTGCTGATCAGGCCGCCGAGGATCTTGGCGTCCGGGTCACCTTTGAAGGTCCTGACAGTGAGACAATGGTGGATCGTCAGATCGACATGCTCGCCGCTGCACTCGCAAACAAGCCAAGTGCCATTGGCTTTGCCGCGCTCGACAGCCAGGCCGCCATTCCGCTGCTGCGCACGGCTGCCGAGGCGGGTATTTCAATCGTCGCCTTTGATAGCGGCGTGGAGAGCGATATCCCGGTAACCACCGCTACAACTGACAATGTCGCGGCGGCAGCGCTGGCCGCAGACAAAATGGCCGAATTCATCGGTGGTAAAGGCAAAGTGGCGGTGGTCGCACATGACCAGACCAGCCGCACCGGCATCGACCGTCGTGACGGCTTTCTGAACCGCATGGCAGAGGCCTATCCGGATATTGAGGTGGTGTCGGTTCAATACGGCCAGGGCGACCAGCTGCAATCGACAGAAGTCGCCAAAGCCATTCTGACTGCCAACCCGGATCTTGCAGGCATGTTTGGCACCAACGAAGGTTCTGCCATCGGTATAGTCAATGCCGTACGTGAGATGAACGCGACCGATCTGGTGATTATTGGTTACGACTCCGGCAAGGCCCAGACCAGCGCGATTCGTGAAGGGCTGATGGCCGGCGCGATTACGCAGAACCCCGTCGGAATCGGCTATGAAACCGTCAAGGCCGCCGTGAGTGCCTACCGTGGCGAGGCGCTGCCAAAGATTATAGATACCGGTTTTTACTATTACGATGCGTCAAACATTGACGAGGCCAGGATCGCCGCTGTGCTCTACGACTAATCGTTCGCAAAGGCATGGCCCGGGATGAATTACCGGGTCATGTTTTCTCCATCAATACGGATGCAATAACAGGAAATCAATATGAAGCTTCTACGCTACGGGTTGGCAGGTCAGGAAAAACCGGGTGTGCTGGATGAAAACGGTCAAGTTCGCGATCTTTCTGCCGTAGTGCCGGACATCGCCGGAGATGCGCTTTCGAGTGAAAGTATCGCGCGTTTGAAAGGGCTGGATATCAGCACGTTGCCGGTCGTTGCAGGCACGCCGCAGAAAGATTTGCGCCTGGGAGCCTGTGTCGGTGCTGTGGGCAAGTTTATTTGTATCGGTTTGAACTATGCAGATCACGCTGAGGAGTCCGGTATGCCTGTGCCTCCGGAGCCTGTGATGTTCAGTAAATGGACCTCGGCTATTGTTGGACCCAATGATGATGTTCAAATACCCCGTGGCTCCGAGAAAACGGATTGGGAAGTTGAACTCGGTGTGGTCATTGGTACAGGCGGTGCCTATATCGATGAAGCAGATGCCATGAAACATGTTGCTGGTTTCTGCGTTATCAATGATATCTCGGAACGAGAGTACCAGCTCGAACGCTCGGGCACCTGGGACAAGGGTAAGGGGTGCGACACCTTCGGTCCTACAGGGCCCTGGCTGGTCACGCCCGACGAGGTTGGCAACGCAGACGAGCTGGGTATCTGGCTCGAGGTTGACGGCAAGCGTTACCAGGACGGCAATACGGCAACCATGGTTTACAAGGTGCCTTTTCTTATCGCCTATTGCAGTCAGTTCATGAGCTTGCAGCCTGGCGACATTATTTCGACCGGAACCCCACCCGGGGTGGGTCTGGGCATGACTCCACCGAAATACCTCAAGGGCGGTGAGGTCATGCGTTTGGGAATCGACAGGCTGGGCGAGCAACAGCAGCTTGTTCGTGCTTTTGATCTTTAAATCGCAGTGTCGTTTGACAATGTACAGAGGCCGTACTGATCCAGGCATGGCTGGTTAACAGTACAGCGGCTTGCGGAGCCCGACTGTACGCCCAATACCCGCAGCGGGTTGGCAGGCTCCGCTTTACAGCCCTGCGACAGAACATTGAGTCGCAAGAATAAAATCAGTGGTTTTTGGACTTGGCCCTTAGCCGGACGGTAAAAGAAGCACAGCTTTAATATCTCTAGAGTGCTTATGGACTTGTCTTACCTTGAATAAGCATAAAAACTGACGTGGACCTTTATCATGAAAACCAGGGTTATTGACAGGAGCGGAACACCGATTACCGAGTTGGGATTCGGTGCCGCAGGAATTGGTAATTTGTTCCGCAGCGTCACCAATACTGAAGCGCAGGCGGCGGTGAGCGAGGCCTGGAGTCAGGGGTTGCGGTATTTCGATACTGCACCTCACTATGGCGCCGGTCTTTCGGAGCGTCGTCTGGGGCTTGCGTTGCATGAAAAGCCAGGGAATGAAATATTCCTGTCCACCAAGGTGGGGCGTTTGCTGCATCCGCTGGAGAAAAATGCACCCCTGGAGGAAGCCGGTTTTGTCGGTGCAGCGCCGTTCAAACGCCACTATGACTACACCTATGATGGGATCATGCGTGCTTTTGAAGATTCGCTGCAACGCCTGGGTGTTTCTGAAATAGACATGCTGCTGATGCATGATCTTGATGTCTTTACCCAGGGAGAAAATCTGCCAGGCCTGTTCCGTATTGCCATGGAAAGCGGCTTCAAGGCGATGTCCGAGTTGCGTGATCAGGGTGTCGTCAAGGCCATTGGACTGGGCGTTAATGAGTGGCAGGCCTGTGATGCGGCGCTGGATCAGGTTGATTTCGACTGTTTCATGGTGGCGAATTGCTTCACGTTGCTTGAAAACGACATTACAGAAAACTTTACTGCCAAGTGCAGTCAGAAAGAGGTTTCGCTTATAGCGGCTGCACCCTTTAACTCGGGTATCCTTGCAAAGGGGTCAGCAGGTGCAGGTCACTATTTTTATGATACAGCTCCGCGCGAAGTCATCGACAAGGTCATTGGACTGGAAAAGATATGCAGTGAGTTTGGGGTTCCCTTGCCCGCCGCTGCAATTCAGTTCCCCCTGCTATATCCCTGCGTCAAGTCCGTTGTTATTGGAATGACCAGTGAGGCCAGAATCAAGCAGAATATTGGCTGGTATAAGCACCCGATTCCGTCTGAATTCTGGCAGGCGCTCATTGATAGACATTATATTGCTCCTGTCTTGATCGGTTAGACCGGCAGGGCTTGGTGCAGAGTGTACCGGTGATGGTGTTTGCGGTCATCGCCGTCAGGCGCTGCACGCCACGCTGTTCCGTCGGGCATCACACCGTTTTGCCTTTGGCCGGCTGCTGTCCGGCATCGGTCTGGTGCCGAGGGAACTCAGCAACTGGCTTTGATTGTTGCCAAGTCGATTTTGAGCCCGAATGTTTTTAACCGATGACGATAAATGCCAGTACGAGCAGGGCAATAAATACCGTTTCACTGACAACCAGCAGGACGGGTTTCAGGCCGACCGTCATGATTTCTTTCAGTGACGTTTTCACCCCCAATGCAGCAATGGCGGTAAGCAGCAGCCAGGAGGCGCTGTCGGCCATGGGTTCAACGACCATTCGCGGCATCCAGCCCAGGCTGTTCAACGTGAACAGCACCACAAAGCCGATCAGGAAGCCCGGTACGCCGACACTGCCGCCGGCCACTTCTCCACGGCTTGCCATGGACCGGCGAATCACCACACCGATCACCAGTACGATGGGCACCAGCATGGCCACGCGCAGCAGCTTGACGAAGGTACTCAGATCGCCGACTTCGGTTGATACGCTGTAGCCGGCGCCGACGACCTGGGCGACATCATGGATAGTACCGCCGATGAAGAGCCCGGCCTCGGCCGGTGTCAGCCCCAGTTCGTGGCTGATCATGGGGTAGAGCACCATGGCCACGGTGCTCAACGTAGTCACGCTGATCACGGTAAAGAGGGTGTCTTTCTTGGTCTGTTCGTTTTGCGGCAGCACGCTGCTGATGGCCATGGCCGCCGAGGCGCCACAGATGGCTACGGAGCCGCCGGTGAGGGTGCCAAAGCGGTTACTGAAACCCAGCAGGCGCGCCATGACAATGCCAAAGCCGATGGTCAGCAGTACGGCGGAACACACCATCAACAGGGGCGGCCAGCCGAGCGTCAGCACATCGGAGAAAGTGATACGCAGCCCCAGCAGTGCAACACCGAGGCGCAGCAGGGTTTTAGCGGCCAGTTCAATTCCAGGGACTACCCGGGGGTCGTCACTGAGAAAGTTGAATGCCAGCCCCAGCAGCAGCCCCATCAGCATCGCCGGCGCGCCATAGCGTTGCGACAAAAAGGTCGCCGCGATGCCGATCGTCACGGCAACACAGAGCCCGGGGAAGTAGCGTTGCTTGAGTGCGCCGAACTGATCGACGGGATTTGCCAGCAGCTGTTTCATCATTTTATCGCTCGCTAATAAATGAATAGTCGTACTTCTCACACAGACAGAACCGCGGGGTGACTATCAGGTGAGTTCCGACAAATAGTGATGATCCTGGGTATTGCAGTGGCTGAGCCGCAACTCGACCGGACTCGAATTCAGTGTGTAAGCGGTGCGCTGAATACACAGAAGGGGGGTTCCCGGGGCCAGCACCAGGTGTCTGGCCACTTCTCCCTGGGCGGCAACCGCACAGAGCCGCTCAATTGCGCGGGTCACCGAGATGCCGTATTGGCGTTCATATAAGGAATAAAGTGAGTTGGGAAGCGACGCGCCCTGCTCGTTCAGCCCGGGGAATATGGCTTCGGGAATCGTCAGTGTTTCGTAGATCACCGGTCGTTCGTTTAGGGAACGGACACGACAGACCCGTATCACCGCTGCTCCGTTATCGAGCTCCAGCTGTTTCGATTCCAGGGCGTCGGCTGTAGCCGGTGCGATAGAGATCACCTGACTCTGTGGCATCTGGCGATTGTCGTTTTCCCCCACAAGATGCAAAAAATGGAACAGTGATCGTTGTTGGGTATGTTCCGCCACAAAGGTGCCTCGTCCCTGACGGCGTACCAGCAGATTCTCCGCAGTCATCTCATCAAGCGCTTTGCGTACCGTCCCCTGGCTGACCCCGAACTCGCTGGCAAGCAGGTTTTCGCTGGGCAGTGCCATGCCGGCTTTCCAGACGTTTGTTATCAGGCGATGAACCATCAGATCCTTTACCTGAGCATAGAGCGGTTGGAAGTTTGGATTGTTCATGAGCGTGTCCCGATCATGCGATATGAGCGATATGCCCTTTGAGTATGTTGAGATCCTACCTCAAAAACATGTCTTATATAAGACATAAAATAAAAGATAAAAAACATCTTGCATATTACATGTGAGCTTGGCTAAGCTGAATACACATCAACCGAGCCCTTCAACGAAAGAGGACGCAGCAAATGAGCGAAACGCATTTTCTGGTGCACGACAAAGACGATTCCGTTGGCGTCGCCGTAGTGGAAACCATCAAGGCAGGCATGGAAGTGACTGGCTACAAGATGGATACCAATGAAAAGGTCCAGATGGTCGCACTCAACGATATTCCCCTGGGGCACAAAATCGCGCTGGCCGATTTGTCAGTGGGCGACACCATCATCAAGTACGACCAGGACATGGGTAAGGTGGTGGCACCGATCAAAAAAGGTGAGCACGCCCACGTACACAACATCAAGACCAAACGCTGGTAGTAGTCGGCCACAACAGGAGAATTAAGAAATGACTGATAAGACTTTTATGGGTTACCGTCGTGAAAACGGCCGAGTGGGTATCCGTAACCACGTTTTGATCCTGCCTTTGGACGATATCTCCAACGCGGCCTGTGAGTCCGTTGCCAACAACATTAAAGGCACCACTGTTATTCCCCATGCCTACGGTCGTCTGCAGTTTGGCGCTGACCTGGAACTGCATTTCCGTACCATCATCGGCACCGGTGCTAACCCTAACGTTGCAGCAGTTGTGGTTATCGGTATCGAGCCGGGCTGGACCAAGCGTGTCGTGGATGGTATCGCCAAGACCGGCAAGCCGGTTGCGGGTTTCTCCATTGAGCAGAACGGTGATATCAATACCGTTTGCGCAGCGTCTCGAAAAGCCAAGGAATTCGTGCATTTTGCCACGGGGCTGAAGCGCGAAGAGTGTCCTCTGAGTGATCTTTGGGTTGCCACCAAGTGTGGTGAGTCCGATACCACTTCGGGCCTGTCTGCGAACCCGACTGTCGGTAACTTCATCGACAAACTGTATGCCGCAGGTGCCACTCTGTGCTTCGGTGAAACCTCCGAGATTACCGGCGCTGAGCGGATCGTGGCTGAGCGTGCCGCCACTCCGGAAGCTGCTGCAAAGTTCATGAAGACCTGGGAGGCTTACAACGCCTTCATTATGGCCGAGAAGACCGACGACCTGTCTGACTCTCAGCCAACCAAGGGTAATATTGAGGGTGGTCTGACTACCATCGAAGAAAAAGCTCTGGGCAACGTGCAGAAAATCGGTAAACACTCCAAATATGTCGATGTCCTGGAGCCGGCCGAAATGCCAGCCAAGGGCCCCGGTCTGTATTTTATGGATACCTCTTCTGCGGCTGCTGAATGTAATACTCTGCAGGCCGCTGCGGGTTACGTACTTCACCTGTTCCCCACCGGGCAGGGCAACGTAATTGGTAACCCGATCATGCCGGTTATCAAGATCACGGGTAACCCCCGTACCGTGCGGACCATGAGCGAGCACGTCGATCTGGACGTTTCTGCGGTACTGCGCCACGAGATGACCCTGGATCAGGCCGGTGATGCGCTGATCGAGCAGGCGATTGATGCCGCCAATGGCCGTAACACCAGCGCCGAAGTGCTGGGCCACGTCGAATTCTCAATGACCAAGCTGTACCGTAGTGCATAAGTCGTGATTGATAGGGGCGGCCTGTTTGCTGTATGGTCGCCCCGGTGACAGAGACGTGTGTCGTTGAAGTATCGTTATCAAGTTCTAAGGATAACTTTGGCCAAGAGGGAGATCGTTACTGAACATGTTGTTAAGGATTTTTTATATCCTTTCCGTTGTTTGGCGCTTTCCGACGAAAAGAATTGTTATGTAAAAATTAGAATTCGATAGTTTAGACTCATCTCAGTCATATAAGAAAAATGAAATGGAGATTCTAACGATGGCCTGTAAATCAATTCTTAATTTTATCGCTGGTTCTACTGTGACGGTAGCTCTGGCATTTTCTGGTCTGGCTCAGGCGGACTATCCAGAACAGTCTGTCAACTATGTCATTCCGTTCGGTCCTGGCGGTGAATCTGACATTACCGCTCGTTATCAGCAACCTTTTTTCAAAAAACTATCCGATCAGGATTTGGTTATATCCTACAAGCCCGGTGGTGGTGGTGCCGTTGGCTGGTCACAACTGAACACTATGAAGGGTGATGGCTACAATATCATGGGTATTAACCTGCCCCATATTGTCATCGCGCCCTTGCAAAAGGACGTAGGTTTTACAACCGAAGATATAACCGCTGTCTCCATGTTCCACTACACGCCCGATGCGATCGTTGTGCGAGAGGACAGCCCTTTCCAGACACTTGATGACCTGCTGCTCTTCGCGAAAGAAAACCCTAAGAGGCTGCTTTTTTCAGGCTCGGGGAAAGGCACCGCTAACCACCTGGCCCAGGTGCGTTTTGACGAGATGGCGGACATTCAGTCCACCTATGTCGCTTTCAAGGGGACCGGCGATGCGCTAGCGGCCCTGCTGGGTGAGCAAGTACTGGCTGAGTGGGGTTACACTTCCATCGGGGCCAAGCATGAAGGTCAGGTTCGCTTGCTGGCGGTGGCAACCGAAGCCCGTCTCCCCCATTTCCCTGATGTTCCCACCTTTAAGGAGCTTGGCTTTGACCTGGTATCCGGTGCCTACCGTGGTATCGCTGTTCCCAAGTCGACTCCTGAGGATGTCCGCACGCAGATCTCCAATATCATTTCCGATATTAATAGTGATCAGGAATTCCGTCAGCGTATGGAGAAAGACGGCATGGTGCTGCTGGATGTGTCCTACGAAAAAATGGACGCGTTTATGCAACAGAAGTCCAAGGAATACATAGCTACCGCGAAACGAGCTGGCCTGATTAAGTAAAGGGGGCGTTATGCTTGAGTACCTACTTCAAGCACTGACTCCGCTCAATTTGTTGCTGGCATTGGCAGGTGTCGTAGCGGGAACCGTAATCGGTTCCCTGCCTGGCCTGACAGCAACGATGGCGGTAGCAGTGTTAGTACCTATTACCTTCACCATGCCGGTTACCTCCGCACTGATCATGCTGGGTGCGATCTATACCGGCGCCATTTATGGTGGAGCCTATGCGGCTATCCTGCTCAATACCCCGGGTACGCCATCAGCTATCGCCACGACCTTTGATGGCTACCCGATGGCGAAGCGGGGAGACGGTGACCTTGCGGTAACTCTGGCATGTATTGCGTCAGTTGTGGGTGGTCTGATCGGCGCATTCTTTCTGCTGTTGCTGTCACCGCCTTTGGCAAAGGTCGCACTGGCCTTTGGTCCGGCTGAGTATTTCTGGCTGGCCTTGTTTGGCTTGACATTGATCGCGGCTCTGTCTCAGGGCAACCTGATCAAGGGATTGATAGGGGGTTGCTTTGGATTGCTGCTGGCCTGTGTCGGGTCTGCCGCCGTGAGTGGTGATATTCGCTTCACCTTTGGCAGCACGACCATGATTGGTGGCATCGAAACGGTATCCGCGCTGATCGGTTTGTACTGTGTGCCGGTTCTGATTGACCTGGTGGCGGTGCCGGGAAAACATCTCAATGTCACTGGCGAACAGCGTGGATATCGTTTGAAGGAAGCCCTGAAGATCTCCTGGCAGGGGAAATTCAACCTGTTGCGCTCTTCGGTAATCGGTACCTTCGTCGGTATCCTGCCGGGGGCGGGTGGCTCGATAGCAGGCCTGGTTTCGTATAGCGAAGCTAGACGAGCCTCCGGTGACAAGTCCCGGTTCGGCAAGGGGGCTCCGGAAGGGGTGCAGGCAACAGAGTCGGCTAACAACGCTACGGTCGGTGGTGGATTTGTGCCTACACTGGTGTTGGGTATTCCCGGAACACCACCCGATGCCGTTATTTTGGGGGCGCTCCTGGTACATGGCCTGCGTGTCGGCCCCGACATGTTTACCACTCAAGGGTCCATCGTTTATACCTTCATTTTCGGTCTCTTTATCGCCACCTTGTTGATGTTGCCGGCCGGCCTGTTGATCGGGCGGTATGCTTATCGATTTATCATCGCCGTTCCCAAAGGACTACTGGTTCCGACCGTCGCATTCATGACGATCATCGGCGCCTATTCGATTCGCAACAACCTGTCTGATGTCTTCATTATGCTCGTCCTGGGGGCTTTGAGCTGGGTTCTGAATCGATTCGGGTTCTCCCCGTCTCCAATCGTGCTGGGGTTGATTCTTGGGCGTATTGCGGAAGAGGGCTTTGTGCAGAGCTGGACGATTGGTGCTGCTACTGAAAATCTCGTCGGAAACTTCTTCGGCCGGCCGATCTCCATGGCCATCATCGCATTTATTGTTCTGGGGTTGCTCTATCCGTTGATTGCAAAGCAGATTCGCATGAGGCGTTTGCAGAAGGAATTGACCGTATGAATAATTCTATGTCGGCAAGTAAAACCGAGGTGCGCATTAAACGTGATGTGGGCGGCATGGTTTGTGCATCGCTATTTCTTCTGCTCGGCGCCGTTTGTCTTTACGAGACAACGCAGATGACTGATCCGGATTCCTTCATGTTTCCCCGCATGGTGATCACGGGGTTGATGGGCCTGTCGCTGGCGTTGATCGTCACCTCTGTGTTTAAAGCAACTGTCCCTGTCGCTGAGAAATCGCAAAGTGGTGCGGCACCCTCCACCTTGCGAAGGGTGCTGCTGGTTGCTGCGATGATGGGGGCGACCCTGCTGATGCCGTGGGTGGGCTTTTTGCTGTCGGCAACAGGAGCTTTCATCGCACTGATGCTGCTGGCGCAATATGATCCCTGGACGAAAGGCAAACTGCTTTTGTATAGCTTTGTAGCCGTGGCTATTGTTGCCGGCTTCTACGGGGTATTCAGCTATCTGCTGCAAGTTCCGCTGCCGGAAGGTTCATTAATTCAATTTCCCTGATATATGGATTGTATAAAGCCGGTGGCAGTTTGCATCAGCAGTGCCGGCTTTATGTAGTGGTGCAGGGAGGCGTCATCGTTAGTCAACGGCAATATACGAGCCCTTTAAAATAAAGGGCTCGCAAAAATACCGGCTCGATGTCAAGGGAGGCGAGTAAACGGGACAGGACGTTCTGTTTAATTATCAGGTTGTTAATCTTGCGTATAAAAGCAGGTTCCCTATCTGTTTGTACGTTATGTGAAGGATATTCGATTCCTTGCTTTAGACCCTGATAAGTAAGGATTTTCTCTACCCATGCCGGTTGTGTTGCGGATCTTTAATTCCAGGATATGGGCGCAGGTACGCGTACATGCTGGACTATTTATAAGGGAGTGGGCGGCGCTCATATTTGCCTTCCGTTAATGATAAAAACACCCTGTTTTATGTGTTAATTCGACGGGTTATCAATGTGAATCAGGTGCGAATTAACCCGGTAATCAAGTAAAAGTACTGGAGTAAGATAAATGGTTGATATTGTTATTTCAGAATTTATGGATGAATCTTCGGTTGAAGCTCTAAAAGCTGAGTTTACCGTCTGTTATGACCCACAGCTGGTTGATCGCCCGGTAGAGTTAATGGATCTGGTCAAGTCTGCTCGTGCCCTGATCGTACGTAATCGCACGCAGGTTCGGGGTGAATTGCTGGCTGCGGCAGCCAATTTGCGCGTTGTAGGTCGCTTGGGTGTCGGGCTGGATAATATTGATATGCATGCATGCGAAGCGGCTGGGGTCCGGGTATGTCCGGCTACCGGAGCCAACAGCGAGTCGGTGGCCGAATACGTGATCGCCGGGCTGTTGATGCTGTTGCGTGGCGCCTATCAGTCCAGTAACGCCGTCATTGCCGGTGACTGGCCGCGTACTCAGCTAGTCGGCAAGGAGATCAGTCAGCGCCACCTGGGGCTGGTAGGGTTTGGTGGTATTTCCCGCCTGGTTGCGCGCAAAGCCAAGGCGCTGGGCATGCGAGTGTCCGCTTTCGACCCCTACATAAAAGCGAGCGAGGCGATTTGGGAAGAAGAGGGCGTCGAGCCTTTGGCGTTGGGAGACTTGCTGGAACAGGTGGATGGCCTCAGTCTTCATGTGCCATTGGTAGATAGCACCAGACACCTGATCAATGCCGATTCCATCGCAAAGATGAAACCCACAGCCGTGTTGATCAACTCTGCACGGGGTGGTGTGGTGGACGATGCTGCGCTGGCTCAAGCGTTGAAACAGGGGCGGTTTGGCGGTGCAATGCTGGATGTGTTTGAAGTGGAGCCGGTGACGCAGGACAACCCTTTTCATGGCGTGCCGAACCTCATTCTGACACCGCATATTGCCGGCGTCACCGACGAATCCAATGTTCGGGTGAGTCGTGTAACCGCTGAGAATGTGCGCCGTGTGCTGCAGGAGGCCAACTGATGGCGGACTTAACATTAACGGAGCTGAAGGCCCTGGTTACTCAGGTCCTGGTGAACAGCAAAACTTCGCAGGCCAACGCGATTGCCGTGGCCGAGGCGCTGGTGGCGGCCGAAGCTGATGGTTTGGCCTCCCATGGCGTGGCCAGGCTTCCCGCCTATGCGGATCAGGCTATCAGTGGCAAGGTTGACGGCTTTGCGGAGCCGGCAATTGAACAGACGGCGGGCGCTGCGGTGCGTGTGGACGCCAGGTCAGGATTTGCATTTCGCTCGATCGAACAGGGTCTTGAGCGAGGCGCCGAATTGGTCGTTCAAACCGGAATGGTGGGGGTCGGGATCGGAAGTTCCCACCATATGGGGGCGGCGGGCTATCATGTCGAACGCATGGCTCAGCGCGGATTGATAGCGGTGGGAATGACGAACTCTCCGGCTGCGATCGCTCCCTGGGGCGGGCAGCGCAGCCTCTTTGGCACCAATCCGATTGCCTTCGCCTGCCCAAGGACAGACGCTTCGCCACTGGTGATCGATTTGTCCCTCAGCAAGGTTGCGCGGGGCAAGATCAAGCTGGCTGCTGATCGACAGGAGCCGATTGCCGAAGGTTGGGCGGTGGATGCCGAAGGTCGGCCAACCACCAGTGCCCAGGCAGCGCTGGAGGGCAGCATGCTGCCGATTGGCGATGCCAAGGGGGCGGCATTGGTGCTAATGGTGGAAGTCCTGTCTGCAACCTTGACGGGCTCCAGTTATGGCTACGAAGCGGGATCTTTTTTTACCGCCACCGGGACAGCACCGAATATTGGTCATTTCTTTATACTCATCGATCCCAAGCGCTTTGCACTGCAGGATTTCGCCGATCGTTTTGAAGTGTTGTTAAATGCTATCGAAGCGCAGCAAGGCACTCGCCTGCCGGGTGTTCGGCGCCTGGCGAACAGGCGCAGGGCGGAGCAGGAAGGCGTTTCTATTCCAGATGAACTCTATGTCGAGCTGCGACAAAGAGCTGGACTGATTCATGCGGCATAAGGAGCAGAAAGTGCCTGGCATGGCTGTCGCACGTGCAGGCTGCGAGCCTTTCTGCTGCAGCGGCTTTAGATGTGTTGCGGCCACTCTCGGGTCGGTGGTATCGAAGCCTGCGTTGAAACTGCTGCAGATTTGGCTCCAACACGCGCTGGCCAGCAAGTTTGTGCGTTGTTGTTGCGACAAGCGACTGAGAAGAAAGAACTGGTACCGGCGCTCTTGGTTCTATTGCCAGGAGGGCGCCGATATCAGGATTCATCGCACGTCACGGCGCC
>JBFGZM010000011.1:0-21860 GCA_041586815.1 Marinobacterium sp.
ATATTGTCGCGCTGGTAGATCTCCAGCACTTTGAGCGATACCGCGCAGGCCACCGGGTGGCCCGAGTAGGTGTAACCGTGGCCAAAGGCACCAAGCTTGTTGCTCGGCTCCACCATGGCATCGTACAGATCCCCCCGGATCACCGAGGCACTGATCGGCATGTAGGCCGAAGATAGCTGCTTGGCCAGGGTCATCAGTGCAGGACGTTCGATCCCTACGGTAGTGCTGCCGAAATCGTTGCCGGTGCGACCAAAGCCGGTGATGACTTCGTCGGCCCAGAACAGGATGTCGTACCGGGCGAGAATCGCCTGCACCTTTTCGTAATAGCCCGCCGGCGGCACGATCACGCCACTGGCGCCGGTAATGGGTTCGGCGATAAAGGCGGCGATGGTGTCGGGCCCTTCGCGCAGGATGAGCTGTTCCAGGTTGCTGGTGATGCGCGTGACGAAGTCCGCCTCGCTTTCACCAGGCAGGGCGCCACGGTAGTAGTGCGGCGCATCGGTGCGCAGGATGCCAAGCGCATCAATCGGCAGGTCAAAGTGGGTCTGGTTGATCGGCAAACCGGTTAGCGAGGCCGCCGCCACTGTCACGCCATGGTAGGAGCGCTCACGGGCAATGATCTTGCGCTTTTGCGGCCGACCGATGGCGCTGAAGTAGTAGCGCAGCAGCTTGATATGGGTATCGTTGGCATCACTGCCGGAGCTGCCAAAGAAAATCCGCGCATTATCCACCGGCACCATCTCGGCAAGCTTGTCAGCCAGTTCCATGCCGACCCTGTGGGTCTTGCCGCCGAACATGTGCGAATAGGCCAGCTTGCCCATCTGCTCGGCGGTGGTGTCGATCAACTCACGGTTGCCATAGCCCAGCGAGGTACACCAGAGCCCCGAGAGGCCCTCGAGGTACTGCTTGCCATTGCTGTCGTAGACATAAACACCTTCGCCACGCTCGATGCTCAGCTGCTCGGTGGCGGCCAGGTTGGTAGTGGGGTAGATAACAGCGCTCATTGTCGATGCTCCTGCGTAAACCGCTTAGCGGTCCAGCCCGCCCATGCAGATGAATTTAACTTCCAGGTAATCGTCCAGACCGTACTTGGAACCTTCGCGCCCCTGGCCGGACTGCTTCATGCCGCCAAATGGTGTGGCATCGGATCCCAGGGCGATTTCGTTAACCCCGACCATGCCAAAATCCAGACCTTCGCTGACACGCCAGACACGACCCACATCGCGGGTAAAGACGTAGGCCGCCAGGCCGAACTCGGTATCGTTGGCCATTTCGATCGCCTGGGCTTCAGTCTCAAAACGGAAGATCGGTGCCACCGGGCCAAAAATCTCTTCGCGGGCCACACGCATGCCCGGCTCCACATTGCTCAGCACCGTGGGCTGGTAGAAGTGATCGCCCAGGGCATCAACCTTGCCACCGGTTTCAACCCGCGCGCCCTTGGCGACAGCATCCTCTACCAGGGACTGCACGTTGCGCACCGCCTTGGTGGTGATCAGCGGACCATGGGTAGAGTCGGCATCCAGACCATTGCCCAGGCGGAATTCGTTCACCTTGGCGGTGAATTTTTCCACGAAAGCATCGTAAACGCTGCTCTGTACCAGAATCCGGTTGGCGCAGATGCAGGTCTGGCCGGAGTTGCGGTACTTGGCGGCAATGGAGCCGGCTACCGCAGCATCCAGATCCGCATCATCCAGCACGATTACCGGCGCGTTACCGCCCAGCTCCATGGAGGTGCGTTTTACCGTATCGGCGCTCTGCTTCATCAGCAGTTTGCCCACCGGAGTGGAGCCGGTGAAGGTGACTTTCTTTACGGTGGGGTTGGAGGTCATCTCGCCGCCAATCGCCGGCGCATCCATACCCGGCAGTACGTTGAACAGACCCGCCGGCACGCCGGCGCGCTCCGCCAGCACAGCCATGGCCAGGGCAGACAGCGGGGTTTCCGCCGCTGGCTTGACAACAATCGCACAACCTACGGCCAGCGCCGGTGCCACCTTGCGCGAAATCATGGCGTTGGGGAAGTTCCAGGGCGTGATCGCCGCCACAACGCCCACCGGCTGCTTGATAACGATCGAACGGCGGTCACTCTGCGCCGGGATCACGTCACCGTAAACACGCTTGGCCTCTTCACCGAACCATTCAACAAAGGAGGCGCCATAGGCGATTTCACCACGGGATTCCGCCAGCACCTTGCCCTGCTCCAGTGTCATCAGCTGCGCCAGATCTTCCTGGTTCGCCATGATCAGCTCGAACCAGCGACGCAGCACATTGGCGCGGGTCTTGGCCGGCTGGGCTTTCCAGCTCTGCATGGCAACATCTGCCGCCTCAATGGCACGACGGGTTTCTGCCGCACCGACAGACGCCACATCGGCCAGGTGCTCGCCATTGGCCGGGTTGCTGACGGCGAAGGTCTCGCCACTGTCGGCGTTGACCCACTGGCCGTTGATGTATGCCTGGGTCTGCAGCAGGCTGGGATCTTGCAATGTGATGCTCATCTTACGTCGCCTCATGGTTTGGCTGGCAGGCGCCTGGGGATGCGCCGGCAAAATCAGGGTTTCATTTATAGGCCAGGTTAGCCTTGCTTAATATGATGATTTCAAGAATCATACATTTGCATATCCAATGATGTAAATTCAACCCGGGTACAGCATGGGCAAGCGGAAAACGGCAATCAGCGGACAACTGGCGGATATGGACCTGCGGCTGCTGCGGGTGTTTAAAACTGTAGCCGACTGTGGTGGCTTTACCGCTGCCGAAGTCGAGCTCAATCTGGCCAACTCCACCATTTGCAACTACATGGCAGACCTTGAAAAACGTCTGGACATGCGCCTGTGTGAACGGGGCCGCGCGGGCTTTGGCCTCACCGCCCAGGGCAAGATGGTGTACGAGGCGACCCAGGAACTGCTGGCGGCGCTGGATCAGTTCCGCAACCGGGTCAACCAGTCCCACGATCGCATCATGGGCCAGCTCGACCTGGGATGCGCCGAACACATGCTGGGCCTGCCCCGCAGCTTTCTGGTGGATGCCCTGGGCAGTTTTGCCGACAAGGCCCCGGATGTGCGCATGCGCATCGCCACCATGTCCTCCGAGGACGTTGTGCCGGCGGTGATGGACGGGCGCGTGCAGATTGGCATTTCGGTGCTGCAGGGTGACATGGCGGGGCTGAAAAGCCTGAAGCTGTACGATGAGCAAATGCTGCTGTATTGCGGCCGCAAGCATCCGCTGTACGGGCGCAGTGACGCCGACCTGTGTATCGACGAACTGCAGGCCTACCGCTTCGTTGAGTCGCCCCGCCTGTTGCCGGGCCGTGAGCTGCACCCGGCCATGAGCGGCTGGAACAAGCAGGTGAGCGCCCACCACCAGGAGGCCCGCGCCACGCTGATCCTCACCGGGCACTATCTGGGATTTCTGCCCCGCCACTTGGTGAAAAACTGGGGCTGGGGCCGCGAAATGCAGCCCCTGCTGGAAGCCCAGCTGGGCTATACCAACAGTTTCTACGCCCTTACCAAGCCACGCAGCGAACGCAACCTGGTGGTGGATACTTTCTTCACCTGCCTGCAGGATGCGCTGGCAACCCACGCGCCATAGCCCGCGACGCCACCACAGCCGCTGAACGTCCTGATAGCACACACCAAGCAGAACAAATCCACTCAAGCATCGCTGAATGCTTCGCAATAGCTCACCGTGCCCCGGGGCACGACACAGCCGAACGACAGTGCCATAAAATACTCGGCCGGTACTCCCGGCAATACCAGCCCGGGCTGTGCCCTGAAGCCAAAGCGACCATAGTAGTCCGGCTCTCCCAGCAGCACACAACCGGCGGCGCCGAGATTTCGAAGCTCGCTCAGAGCCTGCAACACCAGCCGAGTCCCTATGCCCTGGCCCTGCCAGCCGGGCCGCACGGCCAGGGGGCCGAGGCCATACCAGTACAGACTGTTGTCGGAAATGGACACCGGCGACAGCGCCACCTGCCCCAGCAGTTCTGCGCCCTCTTCGCCCAGCCCCTCGGCCACCAGCGATATAGACAACTGCCCGGCGGCGCGCAGCCCATGCACGATACGCTGCTCCGTGTGACTGCTGTATGCCTGATCCGCAAACGCTGCCTGAATCAGTTCATCAAGGGCGCCAATATCCGCCGGCCGCTCAGGTCTGATGCAGATTTTCATATTTTCTGCCTCTGTTCGCTCTGGTACTGCGCTTCGACGGCACAGTATTCGCCAGTTTCAGGGGGCCAGGGGGTATCTGAGTGCTGAAGTAAACCCTTGAGCTGCGTAGCGACGCGCTCAAGCACCGGGTCGCCACCTGGCCGCTCACTGCGCAGGCGCCGGGGGGGCGAAAGCATCGATAAGGGCACGAATTTCGTCAACTTCCAGGGTTTCCTTTTCCAGCAGGGCATGGGCCACGGATTCGAGCAGTACACGGTTTTTTTGCAGCAATTGCCCAATCTCAACCTCACGCTGCTTCAGCAGGGTGCTGACTTCGCTGTCGATCACTTCGGCGGTGTGCTCGCTGAAATCCCGTTGCTGCGCCATTTCACGCCCCAGAAAAATATGCTCCTCGCCCCGATGGAAAGCGACAGGACCGATTTTCTCGCTCATTCCGAAGTGAGTCACCATGTGGCGCGTCAGCAACGTTGCCTGTTTCAGGTCCTCTTCGGCACCGGAGCTCACTTCTCCAAAGATCAGTTTCTCGGCACAGCGGCCACCGAGCATCACGCCCACGCGATCGTAGAGATAACTCTGCTTGTAATTGTGCCGCTCCACCGCGGGTACCTGCTCCGTCACGCCCAGGGCCTGCCCCCTGGGAATGATGGTGACCTTGTCCAGAGGATCGGCATGGGGCAACAGACTGGCAACCACCGCATGCCCCCCTTCATGGAAGGCAACCAGGGTTTTCTCTTCCTCGGTGAGCACCATCTCGCGCACCCCCCCCATGACCACCTTGTCACGGGCATCAAGCAGCAGCGCCATATCGACCTCTGCGAACCCCTTGCGCCCGGCCAGCAGCGCCGCCTCGTTGATCAGGTTTTCAAGATCTGCCCCGGAAAAGCCCACGGTCAGCGCCGCCAGACGCTCAAGATCAACACCGACCGCCAGCGGTACCCCGCGGGAATGAATCTTCAGAATGGCCTGGCGAGCCGGCCTGTCCGGCAGATCCAGCGTCACCTTGCGATCGAAACGCCCCGGGCGCATCAGGGCAGCATCGAGCACGTCGGGCCTGTTGGTTGCTGCCAGCACCACAACCGTTTCATGGGGCTCAAAGCCATCCATCTCATTGAGAATCTGATTCAGCGTCTGTTCGCGCTCGTCGTGGCCTCCGCCAACGCCCGTGCCCCGCGCCCGCCCGATGGAGTCAATCTCATCGATAAAAATGATTGCAGGCGCCTCCTTCTTGGCACTCTGGAACATATCACGCACCCGCGATGCCCCGACCCCGACAAACATTTCGATAAACTCGGAAGCACTGATACTGAAAAACGGCACATCAGCTTCGCCAGCCACGGCGCGGGCCAGCAAAGTCTTGCCGGTACCTGGCGGGCCCATCAGCAGAATACCCCGCGGAATCTTGGCCCCGAGCTTGCGGTAGGGTTCCGGGTCGCGCAGGTAGTCACTGATTTCGCGCAAATCGCGCTTGGCATGGGTAAGTCCCGCGACATCATCGAAGGTCACTTTGGACTGCCCCTTGTCAAAGCGTTTGGCTCTCGACTTGGCGAAACCAAAGAGCCCGCCGGTACCGCTGCCACCGGTCATGCGCTCCTGCATTTTGCTGCTGGCATACCAGAACAGGCCGATAATCAGCAGCCAGGGAACCAGGCCAACCAGTATCCGCGCCCACCAGGAACCCTCCTCGGAGCGGGCACGGATTTCGACGCCCTGTTCTTCCAGCAACGGCATCAGGTCCGGGTCATCCATCGGCGGCAAGGTGGTCACGAAGCGGTCACTTGCGGGGGTCTGGGCAGGCGCCTGGGCAGAATCTGACGCAGGTTCCGGCCGGTGAAAGGTACCGGTCACACGCGGGCCCTGCATCACCACCGTGGCAACATCGCCGGCCCGTACGCGATCCTTGAAGAGGGTATAGGACAGATCCTGCTGATGCTGGGTTTGCGGATTGCCCATCCAGAAATAGGTGAACAGAAACAGTGTCAGGAACCAGATGATCAGCCGCATGCCGGAGCCAGGAGGCCTTGCCGGCCCAGAGCCCGCGGGTGTATTGCCCGATTGTTTGTCTGCCATGAACCTGGACCCTTGCTGTACCCCGTATGGTCCCATCAGTGTAGTTGAAGGGGGATCTCTGCGGTCCGAAGGCGCCTGCTTCCCTTGGAGCATGCCGCCCTGGATCATCCCTGAGAAAACTGTCTAAGGTGTAGTCGAGCATATCCGACAACCCCGTCCCCCTGGAGGCAGCCTGTGGCCGCACAACGCACCCGACTCAACTTTACCAGCAACGGCGTTGAACTGGCCGGCCTGCTCGAAATCCCTGACCAGGGCAGCCGGGGCTTCGCCTTGTTTGCGCACTGCTTTACCTGCAGCAAGGATATTCCGGCGGCATCACGTATTGCCCGCGAACTGACCGCCCGCGGCTTCGCAGTACTGCGCTTTGACTTCACCGGCCTTGGCAACAGCGACGGCGACTTTGCCAACAGCAATTTTTCATCCAATATCGACGACCTTGTGGCAGCCGCCGACTACCTGCGTGCACACTACGCCGCACCGCGCCTGCTGATCGGACACAGTCTGGGCGGGCGGGCCGTGCTGTCTGCCGCCCATCGCATTCCGGAAACCGCCGCGGTGGTGACCCTGGGCGCGCCAGCCGATGCACAGCACGTGATCGGGCAGTTCGCGGCCCATATGGAGGACATCGAATCCAGCGGCGAAGCCGAGGTGAGCCTTGGCGGACGCTCGTTTCGCATTCGCAAACAGTTTCTGGATGACCTGTCCCTTGAAAATGACGATATCGAGCGCCTGCGCAAACCCCTGCTGGTGATGCACTCGCCGCTGGACAGTACCGTCGCCATCAGCCAGGCCGAGGAGATTTATCGCCGTGCCAGGCACCCCAAAAGCTTTATCAGCCTGGATCGGGCCGACCACCTGCTGAGCCGCCGTGAAGATACCGCCTATGCCGCCAGTGTCATTGGCGCCTGGAGCGAAAAGTACCTGACCCCGCCCCCTCTGATTAGCGGGACCGAAACCGGCCCCCGCAGCGGCGATGTCGAAGTCAGCGAGCACAACAAGCGCTTCACCCGGCTGGTCAGCAGTGATCATCATCAGTGGCTCGCAGATGAGCCGCTCAAGGCCGGAGGCGACAATCTGGGACCGGATCCTTATGAGCACCTGCTCGCGGCCCTGGGCACCTGCACCTCCATGACGCTGCGCCTGTACGCCAACCACAAGAAGATTCCGCTGGACGATGTTCAGGTCAGCCTCAGTCATAGCCGCGAGCATCGTACAGACTGCGCAGACTGCCCCGACAAGGAAGGGCGAATCGATGTGCTGGAGCGACGTATTGTCCTGCGGGGCAATCTGACCGAGGATCAGCGCACGCGACTGCTTGAAATCGCCGACCGCTGCCCGGTTCACCAGACCCTCGCAGGCCCGCCAGGCGTGCGTACGGTTCTGGTCGACTGAGATCAGGTGAGTCGCAGGCCACAGTGGGATCTGCGCGAGCCCATGTCACGCCAGGCAAAGGCGCAGGGAAAGAGTCTGCCCCGCCCGGGCGGGCAAAAACGACAGCGCCCGGACACGGGTGTCCGGGCGCTGTGCCGTCAAACCTGTCGAAAACGCGCCTTTAGCGAGCGCTTTCGAGCGTAAGATCCGGGAAGGCTTCACGGAAACGCTGCTCGGCTTCACGCATCATTTTACTGCCCTTGGTCACATTTTCATTGCCACGTTCGATCTGATCATTGCCTTTTTTCAGATCCTTTTTCGCAGCCTTCACTTTCTTCTCTCCGGATTTTACGTCGTCTTCGCCGGATTCAATCAGTGCCTGACCGGTTTCCCAGTCCTTGGCGAGTTGTGTCTTCAGATTGGCCAGGGACTGCCCCTCTGTCGCATGACTGCGCATCAGGTCTGCGGTGCTGGGTTTGCTCGAACAGCCTGCCAGCAGGGTAACCGCAAGGGCAACAGCCAGGCCGGTAGATACTCGTACAGTACTCATAGGTGCATCCTTTTATTACTGTTTGGCGGGCGTTGAATACAGCCTGGATATCCTTGCAGATGTCGACAGAGGATCCAGTCAGGATTCGGAACATGGGGTATTGGAACAAGGCAGTGCGCGAAATACGCGTGCCGAGGGGCTAATCAGGGTAAAGAAATCATCGTATTCCTGTGAATGCCGGCCGGGCGCCGAGACCGACACCGGGCGAGAGCTGAAACATCGAATCCTGCGTCAAAGCCCTGTCAGCCTGCTGATGTGCCAAGCCTCAGTGCCTATGCGATGCGCTCCCTGCCTGCATGGAGCGCATATTCTCAGGCATCGGCCGGCTACGTCAATAGCGGCTTTGGTCGCATGGAAAATAATAGCTGGTGCTGCAGTATCCCCTGACATGGAGGCCAGGTCAGGCCATATACAGCCGGGTTAAACGGACCCGTTGGCAGGCGATACAGGCTCAGCCCGGGCGTCGTTTTCCAGTGCCCGCATGGCGATAATACCGGCCAGAGGCCCCAGTGCCAGCAGACCAAAGGCGACACCCCAGCCAGCGGCCTGCTGAATCACCGGAATCAGCCATATAGTGGGGACCGTGAGGATAAAACCAATGGCCAGTTGCAGTGTCAGCGCCGTGCCAACGTAGCTTTGTTCCGCCACCTCGGTTACCAGGGTGGAGAACTGCGCCGAGTCAGCCACCACCCAGAATCCCCAGACAATGCCCACCAGCAGCACCAGCGGCACCGGCGCCTGCCCCATAAAGCCGATCACCAGAGCGCAGCCTCCGGAAATGGCCATGGCAAGCGTCGTCGACTTGGCTCGCCCCCAGTGATCTCCCAGCAGCCCCCCTGCCAGACAGCCGGCAGAACCGGCACTGATCACGGCGAAGGTGCCGAACGCGGCCCAGCGGCCCGCATCTTCCACTCCGTGCAGTGTCAGCGTACTGGCGAAGAACACCGAAAACCAGGCCCACATGGCGTACAGCTCCCACATGTGGCCGAAGTACCCCAGGGACGCCAGCATCACCTTGCGATCGCTGAAAACCTGCCAGGCCTTGCGCGGGTCAAAGGGGGCACGGGGAAAGGGAAAAGGCCCGTCGCGCCCCAGAAACTCGGCGATAAGCCCGCCCAGCAGCGTGAGCAGGGAGGTGGCGACAATTACCCGCTGCCACTCGAGCCCGCCCAGGCCATTCACCAGGTGCGGCGCCGCCGACCCAAGGGTCAGCGCGCCCACCATAATGCCCAGCGCCGTACCTCGCTTGAAGCGAAACCAGGTCGCCATGGCCTTCATGGCCGGTGGATACACCGCTGCCAGACAGGCACCGGTCAGTGTCCGCAGCAGGATGGCGACGCCAAGCCCCGGCGCCAGCAACAGCAGCGCGTTGGCCAGGGCCGCCAGCACGGCACCGACGAGCATCAGACGGCGCGGCGTAATGCGATCCGCCAGGCTCAGTACCGCGGAGCCGAGTGCCCCGAGCACAAAGCCCAGCTGGACGGCAATGGTCAGCCAGGCGGCCTGACCACCCTCCAGTTCCCAGTGCTGCACCAGCTGCGGCACCACCGCCGTAGCCGAGAACCAGGTCGTCATGGCCAGCAACATGGCCACTGCCAGCACCGCAAGACCCCACCAGCATCCGGCGGGATCGCGGGTCAGGACTCCGCTCTTGTCGGGTTCACTAGGCATTCTGCTGGCTCCGGTTGATTGCTACTGACGGGCATTGATCAAGACTTGCGGGCCCAGCATACCGGGACAGGGCCAGCCTGCACAGGCCAAAGGTCTGCGTCATCCAGCGCCCGTGCGTTGCCTCGAACAAGCGCAGGCCGGCGTCCGAGCATGCAATCTGGCGAGCGGCAGACGAAAACTGCACCCAGGCACAGCGTCTATACTGCAGGCCATAGCGCCGCAAGGGAAAGGACCTGCCCATGTCACGCCATTATATTCGCCACCCCTCGGAGATCCCCATCCAGATTCTGCTGGCGGGCGAGCCCCACAACCACCGTATGAAAAACATCAGCCTGGGAGGGCTCTGCGTTGAAACCAGCCATTGTCTGCCCGACGGGACCGAAGTCATCATCCGCATACCGCTGCTGATGCCACAGTTCAGTGCCACCGGCCAGGTGCGCTGGTGCCATTACCGTTCGCGGGAGGACGCCCTGCTGGGAATTTGCTTTGGTGACAGGGAAACCGCCTTCGCGGTGCGCATGGTGGAACAGGTCTGCCATATCGAAAGCTACCGCCAGCAGGCCAGCCGGCAAAGCGGAGTCAACTACAGCAGCGAAGAGGCTGCCATCGAGTGGATCGCACGCTACGCACAGCACTTCCCCGACGCCGCCACCTGAATCAGCACCGGATTGCACCGCTGACACTCCCCGGGCTCGATATTCACTGCCCGGCGCATCAGGCCGAATGCTTGAGACGCTGTAACTCGTCGCGGTAGTGACCGGCCAGTTCGAACTCGAGGTTTTTCGAAGCTTCATACATCTTGTCTTCCAGCTGGCTCATCGCCCTGGCAAGCTGTTTGGCCGTCATCGTGGCCGGATCGAACTGAGTATCGCTGGCCTTGGCGGCCACTTTCTTGGCGCCGCGCGTGGCCTTGCGCCCCGGCACCGTGCTGGCACCTTCCATGATATCGGCCACCGACTTGTAAATCCCCCGGGGCACAATGCCGTGCTCCAGGTTGTAGGCAATCTGCTTGTCGCGCCGGCGTTCGGTTTCGTCCATGGCCCGCTGCATCGAGCCGGTAATGCGATCGGCATAGAGAATGGCGCGACCATTGACGTTACGGGCTGCCCGGCCGATGGTCTGGATCATCGAGGTTTCCGAACGCAGAAAGCCCTCCTTGTCGGCATCCAGAATGGCCACCAGCGCCACCTCCGGCATGTCGATACCCTCACGCAGCAGGTTGATTCCCACCAGCACATCGAACTGGCCGATACGCAGGTCGCGTATGATTTCGACCCGTTCCACCGTATCGATATCCGAGTGCAAATAACGCACCCGAACACCGTGCTCGGCCAGGTAGTCGGTCAAATCCTCCGCCATGCGCTTGGTCAGCACCGTGACGATCACGCGTTCTTCGTTGGCAGTGACACGGCCGATTTCCGACAGCAGATCGTCTACCTGGGTCAGGGCCGGACGCACCTCCACCTGCGGGTCGACCAGGCCGGTGGGACGCACCACCTGCTCGGCGATCTGGCCGGCATTGGCGGCTTCATACTTGCTCGGCGTGGCGGAGACAAAGATCATCTGCGGCGCCAGCGCCTCCCACTCCTCGAACCGGAGCGGTCGGTTATCCAGCGCGGACGGCAGGCGGAAACCGTACTCCACCAGGGTTTCCTTGCGTGAGCGGTCGCCCTTGTACATGGCGCCCAGCTGCGGCACGGTGACGTGGGACTCGTCGATCACCACCAGGGCATTGTCCGGCAGGTAGTCAAACAATGTCGGCGGTGCCGCACCCGGCTCGCGGCCGGACAGGTAGCGCGAATAGTTCTCGATGCCGGAGCAGTAGCCCAGCTCCATGATCATTTCCATGTCATACATCGTGCGCTGCTCAAGGCGCTGTGCTTCCACCAGCTTGCCATGATCTCGCAACTGCTTGAGCCTGGGATGCAGCTCGTCCTTGATCTTTTCAACGGCCCCCAGCAGCACTTCGCGCGGAGTGACGTAATGGGTCTTGGGATAGATGGTGACGCGGGGCACCCGGCGCAGCACGGCGCCGGTCAGCGGGTCAAAGTAGCTGATCTGCTCGACTTCGCTGTCGAACAGTTCGATCCGCACGGCCTCGGTTTCAGACTCCGCCGGGAACACATCGATAACGTCCCCGCGCACCCGGTAGTTGCCCCGGTGCAGCTCCACATCGTTGCGCTTGTACTGCAATTCCGCCAGGCGGCGCAGGATGTCACGCTGATCGATTTCCTCGCCCCGGTCCAGGTGCAGCATCATCGACAGGTAGGATTGCGGATCACCCAGGCCATAGATGGCCGATACCGTCGCCACGATAATGGCATCGTCCCGTTCGAGCAGCGCCTTGGTGGCCGACAGGCGCATCTGCTCGATATGGTCGTTGATGGACGCGTCCTTCTCGATGAAGGTATCGGACGACGGCACATAGGCTTCAGGCTGGTAGTAGTCATAGTAGGAAACGAAGTATTCGACGGCGTTGTCCGGAAAGAACTCGCGGAACTCGCCGTACAGCTGTGCCGCCAGTGTCTTGTTGTGTGCCAGGATAATGGTCGGCCGCTGAATCTGCGCAATTACGTTGGCGACGGTAAAGGTCTTGCCGGACCCCGTCACCCCCAGCAGCGTCTGCGCCACCAGGCCCGATTCGATACCCTCCACCAGGGTGGCAATCGCACTTGGCTGATCCCCGGATGGCGCAAAGCCGGACTGAATCTTGAATCGCTGTTTCATTAATCTACCTGCCTGAGAACGCGACCGCATATTCTAACCTATCAGGCCGCCAAGCCCTATGGTCTTGCACCAGGAAAAGGCATTCAACAGCATCGTCGCCACCCGAACGCCCTTTTGCGCCGGGCGCTGCGTTAAAACGCCGCAAGCCTGCAGATTCTATGTGGCAAATGCTGCATTTTTTCGACACAAGGATTCAGACTGGCCGGGGATTCCGCTATCATTGTTCAGCTTGAAAAAGCAGCAAATCCAGCACCTACTAATTAGAGGATTGTGGCTTGGACGTTCAACTTTCAGACCGTGTAAACAGTATCAAACCGTCCCCGACGCTTGCGGTTACCAACCGTGCAGCCGAACTGCGTGCGGCCGGCAAGAACATTATTGGTCTGGGTGCAGGCGAACCCGATTTCGACACCCCGGATCATATCAAGCAGGCCGCCATCAGCGCCCTGAACGACGGCTTCACCAAGTACACCGCCGTCGATGGCACCCCGGGTCTGAAAAAAGCCATTATTAACAAGTTCAAGCAGGATAATGGCCTGGAATACGCCGCGAATCAGATTCTGGTGTCCTGCGGCGGCAAACAGAGCTTCTTCAACCTGTCTCTGGCACTGCTGAACGCAGGCGATGAGGTCGTTATTCCGGCCCCCTACTGGGTATCCTACCCGGACATGGTACTGGTCGCCGACGGTACGCCCGTGATTGTCACCACGACCCAGGAACAGCGGTTCAAGATGACGGCCGAACAGCTCGCAGCCGCCATTACCGAACGCACCCGCCTGGTGGTACTGAACAGCCCGTCCAACCCGACCGGCGTGGCCTACAGCCTGGATGAACTCAAGGCCCTGGGCGAGGTACTGAAAAAGCACCCGCAGGTGCTGATCGCCACCGATGACATGTACGAGCACATCCTGCTCAACGATCAGGCGTTCTGCAATATCCTGAACGCCTGCCCGGAACTGTACGATCGCACCATCGTGCTCAATGGCGTCTCCAAGGCCTACTCCATGACAGGCTGGCGCATCGGCTATGCTGCCGGTCCGGCCAAGCTGATCGGCGCCATGAAGAAGATCCAGTCCCAGAGCACCTCGAACCCGACCTCCATCGCCCAGGTAGCCGCCCAGGCCGCACTTGAAGGCGACCAGGCTTGCGTAATCGAGATGGTCAAGGCGTTCCGCCAGCGTCACGACTATGTACTCGAAGCCCTTAACGCCATCGAGGGTGTGGAGTGCATCCCGGCGGACGGTACCTTCTACGCCTTCCCGAGCTTCCAGGGCGTGATCGACAGGGATGCGCGCTTTGAAAACGACCTGGACCTGGCCGAGTTCCTGCTGAACGAAGCCGGTGTCGCCCTGGTACCGGGTTCCGCCTTCGGCGCACCCGGCAACATGCGCCTGTCGTTTGCCACCAGCCTGGAAACCCTGCAGGACGCCATCGGCCGCATTCAGAAAGCCCTCGGCGCCTGATTCCGCCGTACCCTGTACTGCCAAGACACAAACGGGCCCTGAGGGGCCCGTTTTCTTGCCTGGCCACCGAAACCGCGAGGCCCGACCGGCGAGAAAACGACCGGCATTGGCCCACAGCGCGGGCTCCCACAGCCAATACCGCTCCTGCAACAAGTCCACAAGGTTTACCGGTTTTAATACACAGCCGTTAGCGCTAAGATGCCAATTCATTTTTAGCATGACCGGTCTAGATAAAATGAACCGCGGACGCAAACCCGAACACTGCCGCGAAAGCATTCTGGAAATGGGCATGGAGCTGTTCGACCGCAACGGCTACCACGGCACCGGTCTGAAGGAAATCCTGGATGCCTGCCAGGTCTCAAAGGGCTCCTTCTATAACTTCTTTGGCAGCAAGGAAGAATTTGCCATCGAGATCATCCGCCACTTCCAGTGCCAAGCCTTCGACTGCTGGAATCTGCAGGCAGACCAGCCGCCTGGCTGCCACGCCGCACGCCTGCGCCACAAGATCGAGACCGAGATCCAGGGCAGCCAGGCACACTGTTTTCGCATGGGTAGCCTGCTGGCCAACCTGTCCGGCGAGATCGGCGCAGCCTCCGATGCCTTTCGCCACTGTATTCTCGCTGCCACGCACCGTATTCTGGATGCCATCGAACAGGATATGCTGCAATGCCAGCAAGAGGGCTCGGTGCGCACCGACCTCGACGCCCGCACCCTGGCCGAGCTAATCTGGAACTGCTGGCAGGGCGCGCTGCTGCGCATGCAGGTAGAAGAATCAACTGCCCCTCTGAGCAATATGGTTCAGCTGCTATGGGACCAGATACTGCCACCGCGCCCCGCGAACAGCCCTGTGCATAGCCACGACAAGGATGCGAAGCCGAGCCAATGAAAGCACGCGATCTGATTTTGCCACTGCTGCTCGCCCTGCCCCCCGCCACCTGGGCCAGTGAAGAGGAACAGCAGCCTCGCGGCCTGCCGGCCGAAGTGATTCGCCTGCAACCCGAGCCCCTGACGCCCGCAATCGATGCCGTCGGCAACCTCAAGGCCAATGAAAGCGTGTTGATACGGCCAGAGCAAAGCGGCCAGATTCGCAGCATCCTGTTCGAGGAAGGCCAGCATGTCGAGGCCGGCACCGTGCTGTTCCAGCTCGATACCGCGCTCTATGACGCCGCCCTCGCCCAGTCCAGGGCCCGGGTCAATCTGAGCCAGCAGGAATACCAGCGCGCCCAGCGCCTGCTGCAACGCAAGGTTGGCTCGGAAAACGACCGCGACGCTGCCCTGGCCCAACTGCGGGTTAATCAGGCCGAAGCGTCTCTGGCGCAAACCCGCATCGACAAGATGAGCATTCGCGCCCCCTTTGCCGGCACCACCGGCCTGCGCCAGGTCAGCCCGGGCGACTACGTCAGTACCGGCCAGGACCTGGTGGAACTGATCGACACCCGCAGCCTTAAACTGGATTTCCGCATCCCGGAAATCTACCTGCCTGCCGTCGCTCCGGGCCAGCCGGTGAGTGTCCGGGTGGATGCGTTCCCCGGGCGCATCTTCCGGGGAGAGATCTACGCACTGTCTCCGAGCAGTGATGCAAGGGCCCACAATCTGGAGCTGCGCGCGCGCATCAGCAACAGCGACGGTGCCCTGCGCCCCGGCCTCTTTGCCCGCATCAAGCTGCAAGGCAGCACCGATGACCAGGCCCTGCTGGTACCTGAACAGGCGGTTCTGCTACAGGAAGGCAGCTTCAGCCTGATGAAGGTCGGCAATGGCAACACCGTAGAGATCGTACCCGTCACCCTGGGGCAGCGCCGCCCGGGCAAGGTACAAATACTGGAGGGCGCCAGTGCCGGCGATATCATCGTTACCGCCGGACACCTCAAGCTTTTTCCGGGCATGCCGGTTACACCGGTGTTTGTTGATGGTTCCAGCGACGCACCGGCACAGGGCGCCGTGCAATGATCCTGCCCGACCTCAGCATCCGTCGCCCGGTGCTGGCGACGGTCATGAGTCTGCTGATCCTGCTGATCGGCTTTATCAGTTACGACCGCCTGACGGTACGCGAATACCCCAAGATCGACCTGCCGGTGGTCACGGTGGAAACCACCTACTCCGGCGCCAGCGCCTCGATTATCGAATCCCAGGTGACCCAGATTATCGAGGACTCGCTGTCCGGTATCGAGGGGGTCGACTTCATGAACTCGATCAGCCGCACCGAGAAAAGCCAGATCACCATCACCTTCAGGATCGAACGTGACCCCGACCAGGCCGCCAATGACGTGCGTGACCGCGTCGGCCGCATCCGCGCCCAGCTGCCGGAGGATATCGACGAACCCGTTGTCTCAAAGACCGAAGCCGATGCCCAGCCTATTATTTACCTGTCTTTCGCCTCCGATCATCACAACCCGATGGAGATCACCCGCATCGCCGACCAGCAGGTGAAAGACCGACTGCAGACTGTGGCGGGGGTGGCCAATGTACTGATCTTCGGTGAACGCCGCTACTCCTTGCGCATCTGGCTGGATCCTGATCGCATGGCGGCCTACCACCTGATTCCACAGGATATCGAGGCGGCGCTGCGCAAGCAGAATGTCGAAATTCCCGCCGGACGCATTGAAAGCCAGGATCGCGAGTTCACCATTCTGACCCGCACCGACACCAACGAAGTGGATGAATTCGAGCGCATTATCATCCGCAATATCGACAACTACCCGGTGCGCATTCGCGATGTCGCCCGGGTGGAGATCGCTCCGCAGAACGAACGCATCATCACCCGTTTTCGCGGCGAAAGCGCCGTAGCTCTGGGCGTCGTGAAACAGGCGACGGCAAACCCGCTGGATGTCTCCAGCGGCATTCGTGCCGAGCTGACCCGACTGGAAACCAGCCTGCCCGAAGGCATGCGGGTAGAAGTGGCCTACGATTCCTCGGTCTTTATCGATGAATCCATCAAGTCCGTCTACCAGACCCTGCTGCAGGCCGGCGCTCTGGTGGTACTGGTGATTTTCTTCTTCCTGCGCAACCTGCGCGCCACCCTGATTCCGGTCGTCACCATTCCGCTGTCCCTGGTGGGCGCCTTTGCCATGATGTATCTGATGGGTTTCAGCATTAATACCCTGACGCTGCTGGCCCTGGTACTGGCCATCGGCCTGGTGGTAGACGATGCCATCGTTATGCTGGAGAACATCTACCGCCACGTCGAGGACGGCCTGGACCCGATACAGGCAGCCTTCAAGGGCAGCAGGGAAATTGCCTTCGCCGTCATCGCCACGACCCTGACCCTGGTAGCCGTATTTGCCCCGGTGGCCTTTACCGAAGGACGCACGGGCCGGCTGTTCACCGAGTTCGCCCTGACACTGGCCGGCGCCGTGGTGGTATCCACCTTCGTCGCGCTCACCCTCTCACCGATGATGGCCTCGCGCATGCTGCACCACGAAAGCCGCCACTCGGCGCTTTTCAACCTGATCGAGGGCTGGCTGCTGTCCCTGACGCGCGGTTACCAGGCTCTGCTGGAACGCATGCTGCATTCCCGCCTGCTGACACTGGTGATCATGCTGGCCAGCATCGGCGCCGGCATCTTCTTCTATCAGCAGCTTCCCGAGGAGCTTGCGCCCTACGAGGACCGGGGCACCATCATGTCGTTCTCTATCGCCCCGGAAGGCTCCACACCGGACTATGTCGATCGCTATGCGCGCCAGATCGAGGGCATTATCAGTGGCATCCCGGAACAGAACCGCTACTTCACGGTGGTGGGCTTTCCCACTGAAACCAATACCCTGACCTTTATCGGCCTGAGCCGCTGGGAGGAGCGCGAGCGCAAACAGCAGGCCATCGTCGACGCCCTCACGCCACAGCTCTACGGCGGCGTGCCGGGCACCATGTCCTTCGCCATGAACCTGCCCTCCCTGGGTCAGAGCATTATTTCCCGCCCGGTGGAATTCGTGATCAAGTCCCAGGCCGACTACAGCGAGCTCAAGCGCATCAGCGATGAGCTGCTCAACCGGGTACGACAGAACCCGGACTTTATCCAGGCCGACAGTGACCTGAAGCTCAACAAGCCCGAGCTGCAACTGGTCGTCAATCGCGACAAGGTGTCAGACATAGGCCTTGAGGTCGACAGCATCGGCCGCGCACTGGAAACCTACATGGCCGGGCGCAATGTGACCCGCTTCAAGCGCGATGGCGAGCAGTACGATGTGATACTGCAAATCGAAGACGCCAACCGGCGTACCCCCGACGATCTGACCAATATCCATGTTCGCAGTCCGGCGGGGGACATGATCCAGTTGGCCAATCTGGTGGACGTGACGGAAACCGTGGCCCCCAAGGAGCTGAACCACTTCGACAAGGTGCGCGCGGTCAAGCTGCAATCCCTGCTGGCTCCGGGCTACAGCCTGGGCGAAGCGCTTGCCTTCCTTGAGCAGAACCTGGCCGAAATTGCGCCCGAGGCGAGCTTTGACTACACCGGCCCTTCGCGAGAGTTCAAGGAGTCCAGCAGCAGCCTGCAGGTTACCTTCGCCCTGGCGCTGTGCTTTATATTCCTGGTACTCGCCGCCCAGTTCGAGAGCTTCAAGAACCCGCTGATCATCCTGCTGTCGGTACCGCCGGCACTCGCTGGCGCCCTTCTGGCGCTCCATTACACTGGCGGAACGCTCAGTGTGTACAGCCAGATCGGCCTGATCACCCTGGTGGGACTGGTCACCAAGCACGGCATTCTGATTGTCGAGTTTGCCAACCAGCTACAGGATCAGGGCCTGGCACTGCGCGATGCCATCCTTCGGGCGGCAAGCCTGCGCCTGCGCCCCATATTGATGACCACCGGCGCCACCGTACTGGGCGCCCTGCCGCTGGCCATTGCCTTTGGCGCCGGTGCCGAATCACGCCAGCAGATTGGCTGGGTGATCGTCGGCGGCATGACCTTCGGCACCCTGCTGACCCTGTTCGTTATTCCCACTGTCTATAGTTTCCTCGGCAAGCGCACCTTCAGGGATGTCGCCCCGACTCTACATACGCAATAAAGGACTGCACCTGTGAAATTGCTCCCCCACCGCCCCCGCCCGCTGCTCCTGGCCCTGGCCCTGGGACTTGCCAGTACCCAGTCCCAGGCAGGCCGCCTGGCCGACCTCTACCAGCAGGCACTGGAAAACGACCCGCAGCTCAAGTCCGCCGCGGCGAGCCTGCAGGCCGGCCAGGAAGCACTGCCCCAGGCCCGCGCCGCCCTGCTGCCCGAGCTCGTTGCGGGCGCCGATGCCAGCTGGGTCGACACCGACAAGGCCGGCAGCAATGACAGCGCCGGCGTGACCCTGACCCTGAGCCAGTCGGTTTTCTCTGCGGCACGCTGGTACAACCTGCGCCGCGGCGAGGCCCTGTCCGAACAGGCGGGTCTGGTATTCGATCAGGCCCAGCAGGCGCTGGTATTGCGCAGCGTCAGCGCCTACCTTGCGGTGTTGCGCGCCATCAACAACCTCGACAGCGCCCAGGCCGAGGTGCGCGCCATTCAGCGCCAGCTCGATCAGGTCAACGCCCAGTTCGAAGTGGGCCTGATTGCCATCACTGATGTACAGGAAGCACAGGCCAGCTACGACAATTCAGTGGTGCGTCAGATCGAAGCCGAGGGCGAGCTGGACAACAGCTACGAGGCCCTTGACCGCCTGGCCGGAACCCCGTTTCGCAGCGTCGATGCCCTCAAGCCAGACTATCCGGTGGAAGATCCGGTACCGGCCGAACCCCAGCCCTGGCTGGAGAAGGCCTGGCAGAACAACCTCGGACTGCTGATTGCCGACAGCAGCATTGAAGCCGCGCGGCGTTCGGCCCAGTCCGCCCGTGCCGGCCACTACCCAACCCTGGACCTCAACGCCAGCTACGACAGCGACACCAGCAGCGTGTCCGGCTTTGACGCCGGCGACACCAGCACCCTGGGACTGGCCTTCCAGGTACCCATTTTTCAGGGTGGCCTGACCAGCTCCCAATCCCGCGAAGCCCAGGCGCTGCTCGACAAGGCCATGCAGGACCGCCACGACACCCTGCTGGCCGTCACCCAGCAAACCCGCAGCCTGCTGCGCAGCCTGCGCACCAATGTTCAAAGCGTGAAAGCACGGGCCCAGAGCATCCGCTCCAGCGAAACTGCGCTGCAGGCGACCCAGGAAGGCTACAATGTCGGCACCCGCAACGTGGTGGATGTATTGAACGCAGAACGCACTCTATATTCCGCCCAGCGCGACTACGCCAATTCGCGGCTGGACTTCATTGCCAACCTGTTCAGTCTGAAGCAGCAACTGGGCACCCTTGGGCCGAACGACCTTATCACCCTGGATAGCTGGCTCGAAACACCAGACAAAGGCTGAGCACTGACGGACAGATGCGAAGACGGAGATACAGGCAGAATGCAGAACCGGCGCCAGGGCGCCGGTTATTCGGTATGATGCACCAAGGCGGCTGTCCGGTGATACTCAACCACTGCGACTCGCTACGGCCAGTATTCCCGGACAGCCTACCGGTTAATTTTCTGACAGCACATAGACACTGCCGTCTTCGTCGTCATCGGGCGTTGCACCCTGTCTGGTTTTCATATCATGCTCCTTCCGTCTGTCTATCGCACTCTGAGAATACGCAGTGCATACTGGAAGCAATCGACCACCCTTGCTAAAACATTAGCCCAACTGCTGCATTACGCAATGTCAGCCACCGGAGAACCGACATGAGCAACCTGCTAACCCGAATTCTGGAAAAAGTACGGGTAGCCTACGTGCAGGAAATGCAGGACAACGGCTGCCAGCAGCCATACCTTACTGCCGAGCGCCTGTGTCACGAGCAGCTGCACATTGATGGCGACGCCCTGGCCCGCATTATCGACGAAGACCCTACCCTGCTCGCCGCCCGTGCCAGCGACCTGATACAGACCCCGGAGGAGCGTGACAACCCTGCCGTTGGCGTAATTATCTGCTGCAACATCATGGCTGCCGCGCTGGACGGCCTGCTGACCGTGGCGGTGGAGAACGAATGGCTTGAGGTCGACGAAAACGGCAACGTGCTGGTGGACGACGCTGAACTGGGCCAGCACAACTCGCAAGGTCCTGTTGTGGACTACAGCCGCTCGGCCCTGGCCCTGGAGAACGCCGGCAAGGCGGGCGTCAGCAGCCTGACACAGCTGTTTCAGGCCGCAGAGTCCGAATACAGCCGACTGCTGGAAAACGAGGTTCACGACGCCTATCAGCTGGCGCTGAAAACCTCCTCTGACTTTTCAGTCTTTGCGCCGGACGATATCGCTCCCCTGGTCGCAGAAAACCCACTGCTGCTGGGCCTGAGACCCGACGATCTGGTCGACCCCGATCTGTTCGACGGTGATCCGCCCGCTGGCATCATCATCAGCAGCCACCTGACCCACATGCTGCTGCAACAGCTGCTGGAACTGGCATCGGAGCGCGGCGCCCTGGCACGGGACAGCAGTGGCCATCTTATCGTGCCGGATGACAACCACACCCAGCCACAGCTTCACTAGAAAGGTGAAAGGTGAATGGTGCAAGTGCAAGGTTAAAGGCGTGATTGGTGATTGGTGATTGGTGATTGGTGATTGGTGATTGGTGATTGGTGATCAGATTGTGATGGCCACCAGGGTCCGGGCACACTGGATATAAGATAACGGTATAAAAGTGTGCGCGGGACCAGCCTGAGGATTTACGGGAGATCAGAAACAACGAAGGCGCTGCCCGAGGGTAGCGCCTTCGTATTGTCTTGCGACAAGCGAGCCGGCATGACTCAGTGCATGGTCATGCCAATAGGGGCAACCGCCCTTTTGTCCCGGTCAAACACCTCGCGCAGCTCGCTCAGGGGCCGCAGACCGTAATCCCTCGGATCCGCCGGACGCTC